>CAMNYG010000001.1 GCA_946570335.1 uncultured Dietzia sp.
TGTCGGACATCGTCGGCAGGCTCGAGTCCGGCAACCCACACCTGCGCAGCGGATCGGGGAGGCCGTGAGCCGGCCCCCGACGGGGTACACCGGGCCGGACGAGGCGTCGGCCCACGATTGCAGTTGAGGACAGGCCAGGTCATGGCGACGAGCGACGAGCGGGAGCAACAGATGAGCGAGAATCCGAACACAACCGAACCCGTGGTCGTGGAGGTGCGTTCGGAATCCCCGTACCCCGTGCTCATCGGCCGGGGACTGCTGCCGGAGATCATCGAGGCGTGTGCGACGTCCCGGACGGTCGCGATCTTCTACCAGCCCCCGCTGGCACAGACCGCCGAGGCACTGCGCGAGAAGCTCGAGGAGGCCGGTGTCAACGCACACCGGATCGAGATCCCCGACGCGGAGGCCGGCAAGGATCTCGCCGTGGCGGGCTTCTGCTGGGACGTCCTCGGACAGATCGGCGTGAACCGCAAGGACACGGTCGTGAGCCTGGGCGGTGGCGCGGCCACCGATCTGGCCGGTTTCGTGGCGGCGACCTGGATGCGCGGCGTGCGGGTCATCCACATCCCCACCACCCTCCTGGCGATGGTGGACGCCGCGGTCGGCGGTAAGACCGGGATCAACACCGATGCGGGCAAGAACCTCGTGGGAAGCTTCCACGAGCCGGCGGCCGTGTTCATCGACACCGCGACGCTGGAGTCCGTACCCCGAAACGAACTGATCTCGGGTATGGCGGAGGTCGTCAAGTGCGGTTTCATAGCGGACCCCGAGATCCTCGACCTCATCGAGGCCGATCCGGAGGCCGCGCTCGACCCGGGTGGAGACCTGATAGTGGAGCTGATCCGCCGCAGTGTGCAGGTCAAGGCCGATGTCGTCGGCCAGGATCTCAAGGAATCCGGCCTGCGGGAGATCCTCAACTACGGTCATACGCTGGGCCATGCGGTCGAACGCCGTGAGCAGTACCGTCGCCGGCACGGCGCCGCCATCAGCGTCGGCATGTGCTTCGTGGCCGAGCTCGCCCGACTGGCCGGCCGCCTGGATGACGCCACCGCCGACCGGCACACCTCCATCCTCGCCTCGCTCGGATTGCCCACCGGGTATGACGAAGACGCGTTCCCCCGTCTACTCGAGTTGATGGCAGGAGACAAGAAGAACCACTCCGGGTTCCTCCGCCTCGTGGTGCTCGACGGACTGGCCCGTCCTGCGCGAATGGAGGCACCGGACCCCTCGCTGATGACGGCCGCCTACGCCGCGATCTCCGAGGGGCGCAAGCCCGGCGGTGGGGGGATCCTGCTGTGACCGGCCGGCTCGCCGCCCGGCGTAGGGCCGTCGGTGCTTCGTTGCAGTCGGTCGGAGCTGACTCGATGCTGGTCACCGACCCCCGCAACATCGCCTACCTGACCGGTTTCCGGGGCTCCGGCGGAGCGGTTCTGGTGGAGGAGAGCGGAGAGGCCGTCCTCTGCACGGACTCCCGCTACGAGCTCCAGGTCGTCGAGCAGGCCCCGGACGTAGCGCACGTGATCTCTCGTGAGTACGTGGCCGGTGTGCTCGGTCGTCGTCGCGGACCGGCGGGGGCACCGGTCGCGGTGGAGGCCGACGCCGTCACCCTCACCGCCGCAGCGGCGTTGCGGCGCGCGTTGGCGGACCTCGGGGCACCGGAGACCCCGGTGATCGAGACCAGTGGGCTGGTGGAAGAGGTCCGCCGGAGCAAAGACAGCGGCGAGCTCGCTCTCATCGAGCAGGCCTGTGGCGTTCTCGACAGGGCGTGGACACACATGCTCACCGACGGCCTGATCTCGGTCGGCCGTACAGAGCGCGACGTCGCCGCGGACCTGGAGCACGCGATGCGCCGGGCCGGGTCGGACGGCGTGGCGTTCGAGACGATCGTCGCCACCGGGACGAACGGGGCCCACCCGCACCACGTGCCCGGCGACCGGATTCTCGAGGCGGGGGATCTGGTCGTGATCGATTTCGGTGCCACCGTCTCCGGGTATGCCTCCGACTGCACCCGGACCGTGGCTCTGGGCCAGGTTGCCGACCGGCTGGTCGAGGCCTACGACGTGGTCCTCCGGGCGCAGTTGGCGGGCGTCGCGGCGGTGCGGCCGGAGATCGCCTGCGCCGATCTGGATGCGGTGAGCCGGGGCATCATCGATTCCGCGGGCTTCGGCGGATATTTCGGACACTCTCTGGGTCATGGTGTGGGGCTGGACGTGCACGAAGCGCCAGCGGTGTCCACACGGTCCACGAGTACACTGTCCGACGGCGATGTGATCACCATCGAACCCGGGATATATCTCCCGGGGCTCGGCGGGATCCGAATCGAGGACACCGTGGCCGTCACCAGCGGTGGCGGCAGGTGCCTGACGACGACTTCCAAGGCATTCAGCGTTCTCTGAGGGCCGGATCAACCACCACGCTCGCGGTAGCTGTGCCCGACCGCCCGTGGACAACTTTCGAAGGAGTACCGACTATGGCGTCCACCGCCGATTTCAAGAACGGCCTCGTCCTCAAAGAAGAGGGGCAGCTGTGGCAGATCGTCGAGTTCCAACACGTCAAGCCGGGTAAGGGGCCCGCTTTCGTGCGGACCAAGCTCAAGAACGTCGTGACAGGTAAGAACGTCGACAAGACATTCAGTGCCGGTGTGAAGGTCGAGATCGCGACGGTCGACCGTCGCGACATGACCTTCCTGTACCGCGACGGTGAGGACTACGTACTCATGGACGAGCAGGATTTCGAGCAGATCAACGTCTCACCCGCCGTCATGGGTGACGGTGCCCGTTTCCTGCTCGAGAACACCTCCGTCCAGGTGTCGATGCACGAAGGCTCTCCGCTGTTCGCCGAGATGCCCGTGGCCGTGGACCTCGTCGTCCAGCACACCGATCCGGGTCTGCAGGGCGACCGCTCCACCGGCGGCACCAAGCCCGCCACGCTCGAAACCGGCGCCGAGGTGCAGGTCCCGCTGTTCATCAACACCGGCGACAAGCTTCGCATCGACACCCGCGACGGCCACTACCTCAGCCGGGTGAACGACTGATCATGTCGGAAGAGTTCGATCACCGGCGCCGGGGGTCCCGGTACCGGGCCCGCCGGCGCGCCGTGTCGCTGTTGTTCGAGGCCGAACTGCGCGACGCCGACGTCGTGGAGCTGGCGGAAGAGCGCCGCCGTATGGGTGAGTCCTCCCAGGAGTTCCACGACGTCGCCCCGTTCACGATGGAGATCGTCGCCGGAGTCGCGGAACGCCTGGACAGGCTCGACTCGATGATCGCCGAGCACCTGCGTGAGTGGACTCTCGAACGTCTTCCCGCCGTCGACCGAGCGGTGCTGCGCGCGGGGGCGTGGGAGCTGCTGTTCGGCACCCAGGAGACCGATTCCGCGATCGTGATCGACCAGTCGGTTCTCCTCGTGGCGGACCTGTCCGCGGAGAAGTCGATCCCGTACGTCAACGCCGTACTCGACCGGGTGGCCGGTCTGGCGGACCACATACGCGCAGCAGAACAGGCGGTGTCCGTTCTCGATCCCGCGTCGGGCGTCGGGGCCCCGGCAGAGTCCGACCAGTCCACTTCGTCGTCTCCGGATACGGGCACGGACGCACCGGTGGTGGAGACCACCGAGGATTCGGCGAGGGTCGACTCCGACGTGTCGCAGACCACGTCGTCGGAGCAGAGCAGCGGCTCCGCGGACTGATAGTCTCAGATCTCGATAGCTATCCCTTTAACGAGCCGTCCAGCGAGGCGGACAAGGAGGTGGTGATCGGTGAGCGCTGACGGTTCGGAGACGAACTCGGTATCACTCTTCACGTCCGACGACGTGGCCAGAACGGTGTCCCGTCTGGCCCATCAGATCATTGAACGCACAGCCGCCGACTCCCCGGATTCGGGTCGAGTCGTCCTGTTGGGCATCCCCACGCGTGGTGTGCCGCTGGCCTCGCGCCTGGCCGAGCGGATCCGTGAGTTCAGTGGAGCGGACGTCGGGGCGGGTGCGCTGGACGTCACGCTGTACCGCGATGACCTGGCGGGCGGCCCGCACAGGCCGATGAGCCCGACCACGGTCCCCGCCGAGGGGATCGACGGCGCGACCGTGATCCTGGTCGACGACGTGCTGTTCTCGGGACGCACGATCCGCGCGGCGTTCGACGCGCTCCGTGATCTGGGTCGTCCCGCACGTGTGCAGTTGGCGGTGCTGGTGGATCGCGGGCATCGCGAACTGCCGATCCGGGCAGACTATGTCGGCAAGAACGTCCCCACCTCACGTGACGAGGGTGTCTCGGTCCGTCTGACCGAGATCGACGGCAGCGATGCCGTGGTCCTCCGCCGCCCCGATCCGGAGGAGAACCGATGAAGCATCTGCTCTCCGCCGCCGACCTCGACCGCGAATCGGCCCTGTCGATCCTGGACGAGGCGGCCCGCCTCAAAGAGACGCTCCTCGGACGCGAGGTTCGTAAGCTCCCGACACTACGGGGCAAGACCGTCCTAACGGTGTTCTACGAGAACTCCACCAGGACCCGCGTCTCGTTCGAGACCGCGGGCAAATGGATGAGTGCCGACGTGATCAACGTCTCGGCGAGCGCGTCGTCGGTCCAGAAGGGCGAATCGCTGCGCGACACCGCCCTCACGCTCACCGCGGCCGGCGCCGACGCGCTGATCGTGAGGCACCCGGCATCGGGCACGGCACAGCAGATTGCCGGCTGGGTGGCCCCGGGAGGTGTCGGACCGTCGGTGATCAACGCCGGGGACGGGATGCACGAGCACCCCACCCAGGCACTGCTCGACGCCATGACCCTGCGCGAACGGCTCGGGGGACTGGAGGGCCGGCGGGTCGTGATCGTCGGTGATGTCCTGCACTCCCGCGTCGCCCGGTCCAATGCGCTTCTGCTGTCCACACTCGGAGCTGACGTGGTGCTGGTGGCCCCGCCCACGTTGCTTCCGGTGGGTGTGGAGCACTGGCCGGTCCGGGCCTCCACCGACCTCGACGCGGAGCTGGTCGAGGCCGATGCGGTGATGATGCTCCGCGTCCAAGCCGAGCGCATGAACGGCGGATTCTTCCCGTCGGCCCGCGAGTACGCGGTGCGATACGGTCTCGGGCCGACGCGGGCGGCGACGCTCGGCGAGGACGTCGTGGTCCTGCACCCCGGTCCGATGATCCGTGGGATGGAGATCGGATTCAACGTGGCCGACGCCCCGTCGTCCGCGATCCTGCAGCAGGTGACGAACGGGGTCCACGTCCGGATGTCCGTACTACTCCACACGCTCGTCGGAATGGAAGGAACCACCGAGTGACCGCCTCCGAATCCCCGACCCTGCTGCTTCGGCGGGTCCGCCCGTACGGCGAGGGTGCCCCCGTGGACGTGCTCATCCGCGACGGCCACATCGCGGCGATCGGGCCCGATGCCGGCGCGGGCACCTCACCGGACGTCGAGAGACACGATCTCGACGGTGCCGTGCTACTGCCCGGGTTCGTCGACCTGCACACCCACCTCCGGGAGCCGGGTCGCGAGGACACTGAGACCATTTCGACAGGATCCGCCGCCGCCGCACTGGGGGGCTACACGGCCGTGTTCGCCATGGCCAACACTCAACCGGCTCAGGACAACCAGACCGTGACCGACTCGGTCTGGCGGATCGGCCGAGAGGTCGGACTGTGCGACGTTCACCCGGTGGGTGCCGTGACCCTCGGGCTCAAGGGTGAACAGCTCACCGAGATGGGGCAGATGGCCGACGGGGCGGCGAAGGTCAAGATCTTCTCCGACGACGGGATGTGCGTCTACGACCCCCTCATCATGCGGCGGGCTCTCGAGTACTCCGCCGGGCTCGGTGTCCTCATCGCCCAACATGCGGAGGAGCCGCGCCTCACCCGGGGCGCGGTCGCTCACGAGGGACCCAACGCCGCACGACTGGGGCTGACCGGCTGGCCCCGTTCGGCCGAGGAATCGATCGTCGCCCGCGACGCCATCCTCGCCCGCGACGCCGGTGCCCGTGTCCACATCTGTCATGCCTCCACAACGGGCACAGTGGAGCTGCTGAAGTGGGCCAAGGACCAGGACATCTCGATCACCGCCGAGGTCACCCCCCACCACCTGCTGCTCGACGACTCACGACTTGAAACCTACGACGGCGTCTACCGCGTCAATCCGCCGCTCCGCGAGGCACACGACACGCTGGCGCTACGGGAGGCGCTCGTCTCCGGGGTCATCGACTGCGTCGCGACCGACCACGCCCCGCACGCCGCTCAGGAGAAGTGCTGCGAGTTCGCTGCGGCCCGCCCCGGGATGCTGGGACTCGAGACCGCGCTCCCGATAGTCGCCGCCCTGCTCGTCGAGACAGGGGACATGACCTGGCGGGATCTCGCCCGTGTGATGAGCGTTCGTCCGGCGGAGATCGCCGGACTGACCGATCAGGGTCGGCCGATCGAGGTGGGGGAACCGGCGAACCTCGCCGTCGTCGACCCCGATTCCCCCTGGACGGTGATCGGCGACGAGCTCGCAAGCCTGTCCGCCAACACCCCGTACGAGGGGATGACCTTCGCAGCGAGGGTCGTGGGCACGGTCTACAAGGGACGTATGACCAGCCGCGACGGAAAGGTGCTCGCATGACCCAGAACTTCTGGACGGCGCTCGTGGTGCTCGTCCTCGTGCTCATCCTCATCGGTCTGATGACGCTCGGGTGGCGCAACCGCAGTCGGTCGCAGGCCGGACTCTACGACGCGCTGCCACAGCCGCCCGACGAACCGGGTGAGGTCGTACTCGGCCCTCTGACCGGCGTCTACATCGGCAGTACCGTCGCCGGGGACTGGCAGGCGAGGATCGCGCGCCCCCCGCTCGGACACCGCTCGGCAGCGACGCTGACGGCCCACACCGACGGCATCCGGCTCGAACTCGCCACGGACGTCGTGTGGATTCCCCGCGCAGACCTCGTCGACGTCCGTCGGGCGTCCGCTCTGGCCAACAAGACCGTCCCCGGCGGCGGGATCCTGGTCGCCCGCTGGCAGGTCGCCTCGTCAGACGGATACACGCTGATCGACTCAGGATTCCGCGCGGACGACAAGGACAATTATCCGCGCTGGGAGAAGCTCCGCGGCGACGCGGCGTCCTCCGACCCCACAGACACCCCGACCTCCAGCACCGAGGAGAAGCAGTGACATCGCAGACCAGCATGCCCGCGCCGCACGGGGGCCGCGGTCCCGCGGCGCTCGTCCTCGAGGACGGACGCATCCACCGCGGCACCGCCTTCGGCGCGACGGGCACGGCCCTCGGCGAAGCGGTCTTCACCACGGCAATGTCCGGCTACCAGGAGACCCTGACGGACCCGTCGTACTGCCGCCAGATCGTCGTCACCACAGCTCCCCAGATCGGCAACACCGGCTGGAACGACGAGGACGGCGAATCTCTTCTCGACGGTGAGGACCGCGGTGGCCGCATCTGGGTCTCGGGACTGGTCATCCGTGACCTGTCCCGGCGGGCCTCCAACTTCCGAGCCCAGCGCACCCTCGAGGACGAGATGATCGCCCAGGAGGCCATAGGCATCGCCGACATCGACACCCGCTCGGTCGTCCGGCACATCCGGGAACGCGGCGCGATGAAGGCCGGCATCTTCTCGGGCGCCGACCTGAGCGACGACGAGACGATGATCGCGACCGTCCGAGCACAGGAGTCCATGGCCGGAGCGTCCCTGTCCGAGGAGGTCACGACCGACAAGCCGTACGTGGTCGAGCCCAGGGACGGGCAGGCCCGCTACTCCGTGGCCGCGTTGGACCTGGGCATCAAGTCCAACACGCCCCGGCTCCTCGCCGAACGCGGCGTCCGTGTCCACGTCATCCCCGCCTCGTCCACACTGGCGGACATCCTGGACCTGGACGTCGACGGGGTCTTCCTCTCGAACGGCCCCGGCGACCCCGCCACCGCCGGCGCGGCGGTGCACCTCACGAAGGAGGTGCTGAGCCAGGGCCTCCCGTTCTTCGGGATCTGCTTCGGCAACCAGATCCTCGGCCGCGCACTGGGGCTGGAGACCTACAAGATGCGCTTCGGGCATCGCGGTACCAACATCCCCGTGGTCGAGAAGGCCACGGGGAACGTCGCCATCACCTCGCAGAATCACGGATTCGCGCTACGGGATCCCGAGACGGAGAGCTGGGAGACGCCGTGGGGAACCGCGACCGTCACCCACGTGTGCGCCAACGACGGGACCGTCGAGGGCGTCGCCCTGACCGACGGCAGTGCGTTCTCCGTGCAGTACCACCCGGAGGCCGCGGCCGGTCCGCGTGACGCCACCGACCTCTTCGACCGCTTCGTCAGCCTGCTCGGTTCGTCCGACGCCGGTTCCGCAGACACCAGAAAGGGCGCCCTCTGATGCCCCGCCGCACAGACATCAACCACGTCCTCGTCATCGGCTCCGGCCCGATCGTGATCGGTCAGGCGTGTGAGTTCGACTACTCCGGAACGCAGGCGTGCCGCGTGCTGCGGTCGGAGGGCCTGCGCGTGACGCTGGTCAACTCCAACCCGGCCACGATCATGACCGACCCGGAGTTCGCCGACGCCACCTATGTCGAACCGATCACGCCGGAGTACATCGACAAGATCTTCGTCAAGGAGGCCGCGGAGGGGCACCCCATCGATGCGGTCCTGGCGACCCTCGGCGGACAGACCGCGCTGAACGCGGCCATGCAGCTCGATGCCCAGGGGATCCTCGCCAAGCACGGCGTGGAACTCATCGGCGCCGACATCCCGGCGATCAACCGGGGTGAGGACCGCCAGGCGTTCAAGGACATCGTGGCCAGCGTCGGTGGTCAGTCGGCCCGCAGCGCCGTCTGCCACACCATGGACGAGGTCCACGCGACTGTCGCCGAACTCGGCCTTCCCGTCGTCGTGCGCCCGTCCTTCACCATGGGCGGCCTCGGCTCGGGCATGGCGTACACCATCGAGGATCTCGAGCGGATCGCCGGCGGCGGACTCGACGCGTCACCCACCGCGAACGTCCTCATCGAGGAGTCGATCCTGGGGTGGAAAGAGTATGAGCTCGAGCTCATGCGCGACCACAAAGACAACGTCGTGGTGGTCTGCTCGATCGAGAACGTCGACGCGATGGGCGTCCACACCGGTGACTCGGTCACCGTCGCCCCGGCCATGACGCTCACCGACCGTGAGTTCCAGAACATGCGGGACCTGGGAATCGCGATCCTTCGTGAGGTCGGCGTGGCCACCGGCGGATGCAACATCCAGTTCGCGATAAACCCGGCCGACGGCCGCCTCATCGTGATCGAGATGAACCCGCGTGTCTCGCGGTCCTCCGCCCTGGCATCAAAGGCGACCGGTTTCCCGATCGCCAAGATCGCGGCCCGCCTGGCGATCGGCTACTCGCTCGACGAGATCACCAACGACATCACCGGCGAGACCCCCGCCAGCTTCGAGCCCTCACTCGACTACGTCGTGGTCAAGGCTCCTCGCTTCGCATTCGAGAAGTTCCCGGGCGCCGACGACACGCTGACCACCACCATGAAGTCCGTCGGCGAGGCCATGAGCCTCGGCCGGAACTACCGCGAGGCACTGGGCAAGGTCATGCGCTCGCTCGAGACCAAAGCCGCCGGGTTCTGGACCCTTCCGGATGAGGTCATCGCCCCGGGCCGGTCCGAGGACCTGGCCGCGGTGCTGGACGACCTGCGCCGTCCCACCGAGGGCCGCCTCTACGACGTCGAGCTGGCACTGCGTCTCGGAGCCACGGTCGAGCAGGTCCACGAGGCCTCCGAGATCGACCCGTGGTTCATCGACGAGGTCGCGGCACTGGTCGAGCTGCGCCAGAAGATCATCGACGCCCCGGTGGTGGACGAGACACTGCTCCGCACGGCGAAGCACAACGGCCTGTCCGATGCCCAGATCGCGGCACTGCGGCCCGAATTCGCGGGTGCGCAAGGAGTCCAGCGCCTGCGTCACCGCCTGGGTGTCCGGCCGGTCTACAAGACCGTTGACACCTGTGCCGCCGAATTCGAAGCCAAGACCCCGTACCACTACTCGACCTACGAGCTCGATCCTGCGGCCGAGTCCGAGGTGGCCCCGCAGACCGAGCGCGAGAAGGTCATCATTCTCGGCTCCGGCCCCAACCGGATCGGCCAGGGCATCGAGTTCGACTATTCGTGCGTACACGCGGCGCTGACGTTGTCCGAGGCCGGGTACGAGACCGTCATGGTCAACTGCAACCCGGAGACCGTCTCGACGGACTACGACACGGCGGATCGCCTGTATTTCGAGCCCCTGACGTTCGAGGACGTCATGGAGGTCTTCCACGCCGAGTCCGAGTCGGGAACCGTGGCCGGGGTGCTGGTCCAGCTCGGTGGCCAGACACCGCTGGGGCTCGCGGGCCAGCTCGAGGAGGCCGGCGTGCCGATCGTGGGGACCAGCCCGTCCGCGATCGACCTCGCCGAGGACCGCCGCGAGTTCGGTGAAGTCCTGGTCAAGGCCGGCCTGCCGGCGCCGGCGTTCGGTACGGCCATCAACGCCGACGAGGCGACCGAGATCGCCGCGAGCATCGGGTATCCGGTCCTGGTGCGCCCGTCATACGTCCTCGGTGGTCGGGGCATGGAGATCGTCTACGACGAGGACTCCCTGCGCTCGTACATCGACCGGGCCACGGAGATCAGTCCGGACCGCCCGGTCCTCGTCGACCGGTTCCTCGATGACGCGGTGGAGATCGACGTCGACGTGCTGTGCGACGGCACGGAGGTCTACCTGGGCGGTGTGATGGAGCACATCGAGGAGGCCGGCATCCACTCCGGTGACTCGGCGTGTGCACTCCCTCCGATCACGCTCGGGCAGGACGACATCGATCGCGTCCGCAGGTCCAGCGAGGCGCTCGCCTTCGGCATCGGGGTCAAGGGCCTGATGAACGTCCAGTACGCCATCAAGGACGATGTGCTGTACGTACTCGAGGCCAACCCCCGGGCCAGCCGTACGGTGCCGTTCGTCTCCAAGGCGACCGGGGTCCACCTCGCCAAGGCGTGCGCCCGGATCATGATGGGCGAGTCGATCGCCGATCTCCGGGCCGACGGACTGCTGCCCGCCGACCGTGACGGCGGCTCGCTGCCCGCCGACGCACCGGTGGCGGTCAAGGAGGCAGTCCTGCCGTTCAACCGGTTCCGGACCCCGGCCGGTGACACGGTGGACTCCCTGCTCAGCCCGGAGATGAAGTCGACGGGCGAGGTCATGGGTATCGGGCCGGACTTCGCGGTGGCCTTCGCCAAGGGGCAGCTCTCCGCCGAGGGAGTCCTTCCGACGTCAGGCACTGTCTTCGTCTCCGTGGCCAACCGGGATAAGCGCTCGATGGTGTTCCCGGCCCAGCGACTCGCCGCGCTCGGGTTCACCGTTCTGGCGACCGAGGGCACCGCGCTCATGCTCCGCCGGTACGGGATCGCCTGCGAGACGGTGGCGAAGCTGACCGAGTCGGGGACGGGCCCCGTCGACGCCGAGGGCAACCCGGTGCGGACGATCGTCGACCGCATCAACGCCGACGAGGTGGACCTGATCCTCAACATCGCCTCCTCGACCGGTGGAACCCGCGCCGACGGCTACGAGATCCGGTCCTCCGCCATCTCGCGCCGGGTCCCGTGTGTGACCACGGTCCAGGGCGCCACGGCAGCGGTGCACGGTATCGAGGCGATGCGCCGGGGTGACGTCTCCGTCAGCCCGCTGCAGCAGCTGCATTCGGGATTCGCAGCCCGATGACCGACGCCGCCCCCGGGGCCCCGTTCGGCGTCCGTCTCCGGTCCGCCATAGCGGACCGGGGCAACCTCTGCGTGGGGATCGACCCGCATCCGGAGCTGCTCGAGGCCTGGGGGCTCGGTATCGATGCCGCCGGGGTCTCCGAGTTCGCCCGACGCGCGATGGCGGCGTTCGGCGACCTCGTCCCTGCGGTCAAACCACAGGTGGCCTTCTTCGAGGAATACGGTTCCGCCGGTATGGCCGTATTGGAAAACCTGCTGGCGGAGATCTCCGCGGCCGGGGCGCTCTCGGTGGCGGATGCCAAACGCGGGGACATCGGATCGACGATGGCCGGGTACGCACGTGCCTGGCTGGCCGATGGCGCTCCACTGGCGTGCGATGCTCTCACCGTCTCGCCGTATCTCGGCGTCGGGGCACTGGACGCGGCCTTCGCGGCCGCTGCCGACACCGGTAGGGGCGTGTTCGTGCTGGCCCGTACCTCCAATCCTGAGGCCGGTGGCCTCCAGAGGGCGATCGGGGATCGGGGAACCGTGGCCCAGTCGGTGGTCGACGAGGTCGGCCGCAGGAACGACGCCATGTGCGAGGGCGGCGTTGGCCCGTTCGGCGTCGTGGTGGGCGCCACGGTGTCCGATCCGCCCCGGTTGGACGCACTGCGGGGACCGGTTCTCATGCCCGGTGTGGGGGAGCAGGGCGGAACTCACGCCGACGTACGACGGATAGCCGGATCCGCGCTGCCCGACACCCTCGTCAACGTCTCTCGCCACGTGTTGCGGGCGGGTCCGGACGTCGAGACGATGCGATCGGTGGTCGCCGAGCTGGGCCACCGGTACCGGTTCGTCGAAGCCTCCTGAGCACCGCGTTCACCTCTGTCCACACCAGGCACAGGTGTTACCGGGTGAGGTGGTGTCAACAGGTGCCGTCTCGGCATATTTCAGGCGTTTCTCATCGCGTCCCTCACCGCTCAGGGCTAGTCTGCCTCTAACCTCAAAGCGTCAAATCGCATGTCAGGCAGGGTTCCACACGGGGCCCCCGTGCCGGAGCACTGCAGGTCGGCCGCGTACTGTTGCTGAGGTCATCAGGCCCGCTGCGGTCGTCGCCCCGTTAGGGGAGCGGCATCGCCCGGGTACGGTGAGCACGAGGGAGCGCCCGCTCCCGGAACGATCCGCAGCCCGCGGACGCGCCGGGAACGGTCACCGCACACCAGACGCCGGTGTCCTACGTTGGACATCAGCGTGAGTCATGAGACACATACGAACGAGACGGAGGAATTGTGGCCCTTCCCCAGTTGACCGATGAGCAGCGTGCTGCTGCTCTGGAGAAGGCGGCTGCGGCCCGTCGTGCCCGGGCTGAGCTCAAGGAGCGTCTGAAGCGCGGCGGCACCGACCTCAAGCAGGTGCTCAAAGACGCCGAGTCCGACGAGATCCTCGGCAAGATGAAGGTCTCGGCGCTGCTCGAGGCTCTGCCCAAGGTCGGTAAGGTCAAGGCCCAGGAGATCATGACCGAGCTGGAGATCGCGCCCACGCGTCGCCTGCGTGGTCTGGGCGACAGGCAGCGGCGCGCGCTGCTCGAGCGGTTCGACTTCACGGTCGACTGATCGACGCATGAACGAACCGTCGTCCGGGGGCAACTCCCCGGAGCCGACGGCGAAGAGGGGCCGGCTGATCGTCTTGGCCGGCCCCTCCGCCGTCGGCAAGTCAACCGTTGTCGCCCGCCTTCGGGAGCGTGTGCCCGACCTGTACTTCAGTGTGTCGATGACCACGCGCGCACCGCGTCCCGGTGAGATCCACGGACACGACTACTTCTTCGTGTCGACGGATGATTTCCGGGATGCCGTGAGCGAGGGCCAGATGCTCGAGTGGGCCGAGATCCACCGTGGCCTGCAGCTGTCCGGCACCCCGGCGGAGCCGGTGCACCGGGCACTTGAGGCCGGTCGTCCTGTTCTGATCGAGGTCGACCTCGAGGGTGTCCGGCAGATTCGCGAGTCCATCCCCGAAGGGCGGACCGTGTTCCTGTCGCCGCCGTCGTGGGAGGAGCTCGAGAAGCGACTCCGCGGTAGGGGCACCGAACCG
Source organism: uncultured Dietzia sp. (assembly GCA_946570335.1). Taxonomy (GTDB): domain Bacteria; phylum Actinomycetota; class Actinomycetes; order Mycobacteriales; family Mycobacteriaceae; genus Dietzia. The sequence goes on from CAMNYG010000001.1 coordinate 13,771, forward strand.
AACGAGGTCGTGGCACGCCGACTCGACACGGCGAAGGTCGAAATGGATGCCCGCCACGAGTTCGACGAGATCGTCGTGAACGACGAACTCGAAGCGGCGGTGGACCAGTTGGTATCATTGCTGGTCGACTAACGCCGCCGCTTCGTCACGCCGTGTATTGGAGGCCGGGCGCGGCTCTCAACGTCATCCGACGCACCATCCAAGCTTGTACCCAGAGGAGAACCCATAGTGGCCACCACCGAAGCTGCAGCGGCCACCCCGCTGTACGACACCCCGATCGGCATCACCAATCCCCCGATCGACGAACTCCTCGAGCGGGCGTCCTCCAAGTACGCGCTCGTGATCTTCGCCGCCAAGCGTGCGCGTCAGATCAACTCGTACTACAACCAGATCGAAGAGGGCATCCTCGAGTACGTCGGCCCGCTCGTCGATCCGGGTCTCCACGAGAAGCCTCTGACCATCGCTCTGCGTGAGCTCCACTCCGATCTCCTCGACTGCGCCGAGGGCGAGTGAGCACGTCCGGGGATGACCGGCGCAATAAACGCGTCGTCGTCGGGGTCGGGGGCGGCATCGCCGCCTATAAGACTTGTGGCCTGATCCGGCTCCTCACGGAGTCCGGCTGTCACGTCGACGTCGTCCCCACTGCGGCGGCCCTGAAGTTCGTGGGGGCCGCCACCTTCGAGGCGTTGTCCGGGAACCCTGTCTCGTCTGATGTGTTCTCGGATGTGCCCTCGGTCCGCCACGTGGCGCTGGGGCAGATGGCGGACCTGGTCGTCATCGCCCCGGCCACAGCGGACCTGCTGGCGCGTGCCGCCGCAGGTCGGGCGGACGACCAACTGACATCCACCCTCCTCACGGCCCGTTGTCCGGTGCTGTTCGCTCCCGCGATGCACACCGAGATGTGGGAGCATCCCGCGACGAGACGCAACGTCGACACCCTCCGCGGGGACGGCGTTCACGTGATGCCGCCGGCCCGCGGTCGCCTGACCGGCGAGGACAGCGGCGCAGGACGTCTGCCCGAGCCCGCCGACATCGCCCGGCTCGCCTGGCTCCTTCTCGACGGCAGGAACCTGCCGTGGGACCTCGCCGGTAGGCGTGTGGTGGTCACCTCCGGGGGCACCCGTGAGGAGATCGATCCGGTCCGGTTCCTGGGCAACCGGAGTTCGGGCAAGCAGGGACATGCGATCGCGGCACTGGCCGCCGCACGGGGAGCCGATGTCACCCTGATCACGTCCTCCGATCTGCCCACACCACCTGCGGTCAGCCAGATCCGCATCGAATCGGCCCTGGAGCTCCGCGAGCACACTCTGCGTTCCGCCTCGGATGCCGACGTGGTGATCAAGGCCGCCGCCGTGGCGGATTTTCGTCCGGATCACATATCGGAATCCAAGCTCAAGAAGGGTTCCGGGGCGGAGCCGACCGAGATCCGCCTGGAGCGCAATCCGGACATCCTCGCCGAGCTCGTCGCCGCCCGCGCAGCCGGGCAGCTGCCCCCGACCTGCCTGCTCGTCGGTTTTGCCGCGGAGACCGGCGACACGAGTGGCTCCGTACTCGAACACGGTCGGGCGAAGCTGGCTCGCAAGGGGTGCGACATCCTCGTCGTGAACGAGGTCGGGCGCGACACCACCTTCGGCCGGGATGACAACGGTGGCTGGATTCTCGACTCCGACGGCGGGGAGGTCCTCGTCGAGCGCGGCAGCAAGGACGTGATGGCGGCACACATCCTCGACGCGGTGGTGGCGCGGTCCCATTGACGGACCGACCGGAGTGACGTGCAGCGCACCGACTAGGCTGATCTCACGCGATCGTAAGCGATCGCGCGCGATCCCACGATGGAAGAGAGAACCACTGTGACGCAGGCACGTCGACTGTTCACCAGCGAGTCCGTGACCGAAGGGCATCCGGACAAGATCTGTGACGCGATCTCGGACGCGATCCTGGACGCGATGCTGGAGCAGGACCCGGCGGCCCGGGTCGCCGTGGAGACGATGGTCACCACCGGTCAGGTCCATGTCGCCGGCGAGGTCAAGACCACGGGCTACGTGGAGATTCCGCAGCTGATCCGGGAGAAGATCGTCGAGATCGGGTACGACTCGTCCGACAAGGGCTTCGACGGAGTCTCCTGTGGCGTGTCGATCTCGATCGGGCAACAGTCACCGGAGATCGCCATGGGCGTGGACACCTCTCACGAGGCCCGTACCTCCGAGGGGTCCGCGGAGGACGAGATCGCCCGCCAGGGTGCCGGCGACCAGGGGTTGATGTTCGGGTATGCCTGTGCGGACACCCCTGAGCTGATGCCCCTTCCGATCGCTCTGGCACACCGTCTGTCCCGTCGGCTGACCGAGGTCCGCAAGAACGGCACTCTCGACTACCTGCGGCCGGACGGCAAGACCCAGGTGACCATCGAGTACGACGCTGACAAGGCGGTCCGACTGGACACCATCGTGATCTCGACCCAACATGCGGACGGCATCGATCTCGAGACCACACTGCGCGACGATCTGACCGAGCACGTCATCGAACCTGTGCTCGGCGAAGCGGCGTCGGGGATCGATCAGAGCGACTACCGCCTTCTGGTCAACCCCACCGGCCGGTTCGTGCTGGGTGGGCCGATGGGCGATGCCGGTCTGACAGGGCGCAAGATCATCGTCGACACCTACGGCGGCATGGCACGCCACGGCGGCGGTGCGTTCTCCGGCAAGGACCCGTCCAAGGTGGACCGGTCGGCTGCGTACGCAATGCGTTGGGTGGCCAAGAACATCGTGGCCGCCGAGCTCGCCGAGCGGGTCGAGGTGCAAGTCGCCTACGCGATCGGTAAGGCCGCCCCGGTGGGGCTTTTCGTCGAGACGTTCGGCACCGAGAAGGTGGACCCGAGCGTGCTCCAGCAGGCGGTGGTGGACGTGTTCGACCTGCGCCCGGGGGCGATCATCCGCGATCTGGATCTCAAGCGTCCGATTTACGCACCGACGGCGGCCTACGGTCACTTCGGCCGTACCGACATCGATCTTCCGTGGGAGCGCACCGACCGAGTGGACGAGCTGCGCAAGGCCGCAGGGCTCTGATTCGACCCCTCGCATGTCGTAGTGGGATGCGAGGATTCGAATGTGACGACCACACGAGCAGCGACCCGGGTCCCGGCGGCATACGCCCCGGTGGCTCGGGTCCTGCCGTTGCTCGGAGTTCCACACCTGGATCGGGAGTTCGACTACCTGGTGCCCGAGTCCCTGTCGGAGCAGGCGGTGGTCGGTACCCGCGTGAGGGTGCGGTTCGCCGGCCGCCTGGTCGACGGATTCCTCATCGGCAGGGTGTCAGAGTCCGATCACCGGGGCGAGCTGGCGTGGCTCGAGCGAGTGGTCTCGCCTGAGCCTGTGCTCACGCCCCGGCTACTCGGTCTGGTCGAAGCCGTCGCGCGCCGCTGGGTAGGAATGCGGTCTGATGTGCTGCGGCTGGCGATTCCTCCCCGGCATGCTGCCGCTGAGAGGTCGGTTCCCGCCGCAGAGCCTCCGCTCGGGGTGACCACGGGGCCGGTCGAGCTCCCCACGGGGTGGGCTGATCATCCCATGGCCGCGCGCTTCCTCGAGGCGGTTGTTGCGGGAATCCCGGCACGAGCGGTGTGGACGGTCCCCCCGGGTAGGGACTGGGCGAGCGCACTCGCGGCGTTGGCCGACACCGTTCGCCGCAGGGGCCTCCAGGTTCTGCTCATCGTCCCGGACCAGAGGGACGTCGACCGCCTCACCGCCGCCTGTCGGGACGCGGTGGGGGGCGGGGCCGACGGGCGTGACTTGGTCGCCGACATCTCGGCCGGCGTTGGTCCGTCGGCCCGGTATCGCCGGTGGTTGCGGGCGACCCGAGGGCACGCCCGCATCATTGTGGGAACCCGTAGCGCGGTGTTCGCACCGCTTCCGGAGCTCGGGTTGATGGTGCTTCATGACGACGGGGATGATTCGTTCGTCGAACCCCGGGCGCCGTACCCGCACACTCGAGAGGTTGCCACCCAGCGGTCGGTTCTCGACAACACACCGCTGTTGTTCACCTCTGTCGACCGGACGCCCGAGGTCGCCGAATACGTCAGATCCGGTTGGGCGCACGAGATTCGCCCTCGCCCGGGGTTGATCAGGGAGCTCGCGCCCCGGGTCGTCGCGGTGACCGATGCCGACCCGGTCCAGGCGAGGGACGTCGCCGGCGGACGCACCCGGCTCCCCGCCGTGGCTCTCACCATGGCGCGCGAGGCTTTCGACGTCGACGCGCCCGTACTCGTGCAGGTTCCACGCAAGGGGTACATCCCGACCCTGCTGTGTGGATCGTGTCGGGCCCCGGCCCGGTGTCGCCGGTGCCACGGACCGATCAGGGCTGGTCGGATGGACGAGGTCTACGGACCGGTGGACCTGGCGTGTGGCTGGTGTGGGGCGCCTGAGACGGGTTTCCGCTGCGTGGACTGTGGATCCCGAGCGTTACGTGCGGGAGTTGTGGGCACGGTCCGCACGGCCGAGGAACTCGGCCGGATGTTTCCGGGAATCCGGGTCCGCACCAGTGGAGGGGGCGAGATCCTGGACTCGGTCCCCGCAGAACCCGCGATCATCGTGTCGACTCCGGGCTCGGAGCCGGTGGCTGACGGGGGGTACGGGGCCGCGTTGCTCCTGGACTCCTGGGCCCTGCTGGGCAGGCCGGACCTGCGTGCGGTGCAGAACGCACTTCGCCTGTGGATCGGAGCCGCGTGTCTGGTCCGGCCCGCCCAGCAGGGCGGCCGGGTCTTCCTGTCCGCGGATTCAGAATCAGCGGTCGCACAGGCTCTGATCAGATGGTCCCCCCAGGCCTGGGCCGATCGTGAACTGGCGGATCGGTCCGAGGTCGGGTTCCCACCGGCAGTACACATGTTCGCGGTCGATGGTCCGGCCGCTGCGCTCGCGGAGTTTCTCGAAGAATTCCGGCTCATCGATCGTGTCGAGGTGCTGGGACCGGTAGACCTTCCTGCGGGCGAAGAGCTTCCCGGCCATGAGCAGATCGCTGACCCCGAACGGGTGTTGCTGCGGGTGTCGCCTCCGGAGCTCGGAGAAGTCGCCGATGAGCTGCGTTCCTTCGTCGTGGGGCGATCGGGACGACGCCACTCCCACCCTGTCCGCGTACGCCTGGACCCGATCAATATCGGCTGACCGGACCGACGCACCGCTACTGGATCGCCAGCGCATAGAATGGACCGTCACCACCATCGATGTGCGCGAGGAGAACAGATTCGCATGCCCGTCCACCCCGTCCGGCTCTTCGGAGACCCTGTGCTCCGAACACCCGCCGACCCGGTCACGTCCTTCGATGACAGGTTGGCACGGGCGGTGACGGATCTGATGGATACTGTTCGGCACGAGGACGGGGCGGGGTTGGCCGCTCCGCAGATCGGACTGTCGATGCGCGTGTTCGTCTACAGCTGTGGAGGCCGTGAGGGTCACCTGGTCAATCCCGAGTGGGAGCCCCTCGGCGACGAGAAGACGTACGTCAATGAGGGGTGCCTGTCCATTCCCGGAGTTTCCGAGCCGACGGAGCGCTTCGCCCGCGTGCGGGCCCGTGGTCAGGACGTCCACGGTAATCAGGTGAGTTTCGAGGCGGAAGGGATACTCGCCCGTGCCGTTCAACACGAGACCGATCATCTCGACGGCGTGCTGTTCCTCCAACGACTGACCCCGGATGTCCGCAAGGCCGCGATGGCACAGATCCGGTCTTCCACGTGGTTCGGCAGCGCCGCGATCAGTGCGGGTGAGGTGCACGACCACCTGACCGAGCCGATGGAGGTGAAGTGATCGTGCGCGTCGTCTTTGCCGGCACCCCGGAGGTCGCGGTCCCGTCCCTGCGCGCGCTACTGGAGAGCGATGCGCACGAGGTCGTGGCGGTCGTCTCGCGTCCGGATGCCCGGACCGGGCGTGGTCGGGGACTGTCCCGCAGTCCTGTCGCCGCGGCAGCGGATGCTGCGGGGATCGAAGTGCTGACCCCGCCCAACGCCCGCGATCCCGAATTCGCGGAACGGCTCCGCGAGCTCGCCCCCGACGCCGCGCCGGTGGTCGCCTACGGCCACCTCGTGCCGAGGAACGTACTCGACATTCCCCGATACGGTTGGATCAACCTGCATTTCTCGTTGCTTCCGGCATGGCGGGGAGCAGCCCCGGTCAACGCCGCGATCGCCGCCGGCGACGAGGTGACCGGAGCGTCGACGTTCCTCCTCGAAGAGGGGCTCGATACGGGTCCGGTGCTGGGGACCATGACCGAGACCATCCGGCCCCGCGACACGGCCGGGGAACTTCTCGGCCGGCTGGCGGAGGGGGGTTCCGGCCTGTTGCTGGCGACCCTGGACGGGATCGAGGCCGGCCGGTTACGCGCCGAACCGCAGCCCACGGACGGCGTGTCCTACGCAGGCAAGCTCACGGTGGAGGACGCGAGAGTCCGGTGGACGGACCCCGCGATCGCGGTGGATCGCCACATCCGGTCTGTCACGCCCGCTCCCGGCGCCTGGACGACCCTGAACGGTGATCGGGTGAAGATCGGCGCCGCCCGTCCCGCCGAGGCGCAGGAGATCGAGGCCCTCGGTGCGGATCCGGGCCTGGCGCCGGGACACATCCGGTGGAACAAGCGGGCCCTTCTCGTTGGCACCGCGTCGTCACCACTCGTCGTGGAACAGCTGCAGCCGCCGGGGAAGAAGATGATGAACGCACTGGACTGGATACGTGGCGCCCGCATCGAGTCCGGGGCGGAATTCGCATGACCGACCCTCAGCGGGACCGGCAGCAGCCGGTCACCGGCCGTGAGAGCCCGAACCCACGGCGGGGTCGGAGCCAGGGGTCACACCGTCGGGGAGGCGCTCGCCGCCCGGAACAGAAGCGGTCCGGCGGCGGCACCCGCAAGCAGCAGTCGTCCGCACGCGCGGATGCACGGTCGGTGGCCCTGGCGGTGATGACCGCGGTGCGGGAACGTGGCGCGTACGCCAATCTCTCCCTGCCCGCGGAGCTCCGCCGCGCGAATCTGGACGCGCGGGACTCGGCGCTGGCCACAGAACTCACCTACGGGACCCTGCGGGCCCAGGGACTGCTCGACCGGGTCATCACGCTGGCCGCCTCACGGCCTGTGGAGGAGATCGATCCACCCGTGCTCGATGTGGTGCGGCTCGGCGCCTACCAACTGCTGTTCACGCGTATCGGAGCACACGCTGCGGTCGACACCAGTGTGGAGGCCGCTCGGGCCGCCGGGCTCGGCCGTGCGGGGGCGTTCGTCAACGCCGTGCTGAGGAAGATCTCGGCGCGCGAGACGGAACAGTGGATCGGCGAGCTGCGCGAGGGTCTCAGCGATCCGATCTCCCGGATGGCCATAGGAACCGCACACCCGGAATGGATTGCGCGCGCGTTCGCCGAATCCCTCGGACCCGCTGCCGGTGAGCTGCCCGAGCTACTGGCCGCGGACGACGCCCGTCCCAAGGTTCACCTCGCCGCCCGTCCCGGCGCGATCACCAGGGAGGAGCTGGCCCTGGTCACCGGCGGGAGTGAGGGGAGACTGTCCCCGTACGCCGTCCATCTGGACTCCGGGGATCCCGGTTCACTCGATGCGGTGCGTGACGGCCTGGCCGCGGTCCAGGACGAGGGCAGTCAGCTCGTGGCGCTCGCCGCGGCGGGCGCCCCGCTGACAGGCGAGGACGGTGGGCGGTGGTTGGACCTGTGTGCCGGACCCGGCGGAAAGGCCGTGATGCTCGGGGGGCTCGCGGAGATCGAGGGGGCCACACTCACCGCGGTCGAGGTGTCCGAGCATCGCGCCGAGCTGGTCCGCGACGCGACCCGGGACCTTCCGGTCACCGTGCACACCGCCGATGGGCGCGATCCGGGCCTCGAGCCGGGATTCGACCGGATACTGCTTGATGCCCCGTGTTCCGGACTCGGGGCTCTTCGTCGTCGTCCTGAAGCCCGGTGGCGCAAACAGGCGGGAGACATACCCGCACTGGTGAGGCTCCAACGCGAGCTTCTCGACTCGGCGCTGCGGCTGATCAGGCCCGGCGGCGTGGTGCTCTATGCCACCTGCTCGCCCCACTTGTCGGAGACGGTCTCGGTGATGCGTGAGGCCGGTCGACGCGGCGACGTGGAGTTCGTCGATGTCCGCAATGTCCTGGCACAGGTGTGCGCGGGAGAGGTCGCGGGGATAGGGGAGGGGCCGTGGGTGCAACTGTGGCCGCATCGGCACGGTACGGACGCGATGTTCATGGCCGCCGTGCGCCGCACCGACTGAACGCAGGGGCCGGCCGGCGGCCTAGAATGAACGCCATGTCCTACCAGCCGCTCATCGCGCCGTCGATCCTGTCCGCCGACTTCGCCCGCCTGGATCGAGAGGTCGAGCGTATCCCGTCCGCGGACTGGATCCACGTCGACGTGATGGACGGACATTTCGTTCCCAACCTGTCGTTCGGGGCGCCGGTCGCGAAGGCTGTCGGCAGGGTCACCGACAAGCCGATGGACTGCCACCTCATGATCGAGGATCCCGCCCGGTGGGTGCGGGACTACGTGGACGCCGGCGCGTTCAACGTCACCTTCCACGTGGAGGCCACCGATGATCCGAAGGGCGTGGCCGACCTGCTGCACTCCACCGGGTGTAAGGCCGGGATCTCGGTGAGGCCGGGCACCGCCGTGGAGCCGTATTTCGACCTGCTCGAGCACGTGGATCTGGTGCTCGTCATGAGCGTGGAGCCCGGATTCGGCGGGCAGAAGTTCATGCCTGAGGTGCTGGACAAGGTGCGGTCGCTGCGCGCGGAGATCGACCGGCGGGGGCTGGACGTGCTCATCCAGATCGACGGTGGTATCGACGCCTCAACGATCGGTGAGTGCGCGGCCGCGGGCTGCGACGTGTTTGTCGCCGGTTCGGCCGTGTACGGCGCACCCGACCCCGACGCGATGGTCGAGACTCTGCGCACGAGGGCCCTGGACGCCCGGGCGTGACCGGGTCCGCGCC
>CAMNYG010000002.1 GCA_946570335.1 uncultured Dietzia sp.
CTCGGTCTTGATCGCCGCCAGCCGCTCGTCCAGGGCGGCCTGCCCCTCGTCGAACCGACCTGCTCGCGCGTGTACTGCCCGTCGCCCTACCCGCCGGCGTCATCACCTCGATGGTGGGAGGCCTCTTCCTGCTCACCCTGCTCTTCCGCTACGTCAGGAGAACAAGCGCATGACCAGCATTCCCCACAGCACCGACAACGCACTGGTGGTGGAGTCGATCGCCGTCGACTACGGCGCCCGACCCGTGGTGACCGACGCCTCCTTCACCGCGCGGGCCGGCACGGTCACCACGATCATCGGCCCCAACGGCAGCGGCAAGTCCACGCTGCTGCGGTGTGTGGCCGCGTTGTCCGGTCCCCGTCACGGCACCGTGTCGCTCGCCGACCTCGACGTCCACCGCATCCCTCATAAGCTACTCGCGCGGAAGCTGGCGATGCTCCCACAGACCGCTGTCGCCCCCGAGGGCCTCACTGTGGCCGACCTTGTCGCCCGCGGCCGCCAACCCCACCAGCGCTGGTATCGCCAGTGGTCACACGACGATGAGGAGATCGTGCTGGACTCCATGCGTCAGCTCAACGTCGATCAACTGGGGGAACGGCCCCTGGACGAGCTGTCAGGAGGCCAGCGCCAGCGGGCGTGGATAGCCATGTGCCTGGCCCAACAGACACCCGTGATCCTCCTCGACGAGCCAACCACCCACCTCGACATCGCGCATGCGGTGGAGATCCTGGAAACCGTCGGCGAACTCGCGAGAAACGGCCGAACCGTCGTGATGGTGCTCCACGACCTCGGCCTCGCTGCGCGCTATAGCGACCAGATCGTGGTCCTGGCGGACGGACAGATCACCGGCAGGGGAGCGCCCGGTGAGATCCTCACACCCGCCCTCATCCACGAGGCGTTCGGACTGGACGCGCACGTGTTCCCCGACCCCGTGGACGGCGGGATCACGATCGTGCCCGCGCGCCCGCGACGAGCGACCCCCGTCAACTGAGACCAACAAGGCTCTGGCGGCGTGAGACGAGAGCGGGCCCCGGATCTTCACAGATCCGGGGCCCTTCTACTGTCTCGACACAGTGTGCGCGAGGGGGGACTTGAACCCCCACGTCCGTTAATAGGACACTAGCACCTCAAGCTAGCGCGTCTGCCATTCCGCCACTCGCGCTTGCACACCTGCTGACTTACAGCGGAACTCGTCCGCCTTGGCCGTGCGAGGAATGACATTAGCCGATGCCTGTTCCGCGGACCAAATCGGGCCCCACACTGCGGCGGCACGCACCGGTCATCGCTGGTAGACAAGGACATGACCGGCTGGAGGGAACCCTCCGCTGCCGTCCGACACAGGAGGATGACGATGACCGAGTTCCGAGTGCCCGATCCATACGCCGCACTGCCCGATCTGCCCGCGCTGGAGGTGACCAGCGAGTCGTTCACCGAGGGCACGACCCTCGCCGCAGCGCAGCTGGGCGGCTCGATGGGCGTAGAGGGCGGATTGGACAAGTCCCCTCAGGTCAGCTGGAGCGCGGGCCCCGCGGGCACCAAGAGCTACGTCGTGACGGTCTTCGATCCGGACGCCCCCACCGCCTCGGGCTTCTGGCACTGGTCGGTGGCCAACATCCCCGCGGACGTCACCTCGCTTCCCGAAGGCGCCTGCACCGGAACGGACACCTCGGGGCTGCCGGAGGGAGCGGTGGTGATGCGTAACGACGCCGGATTCAAGGGCTTCGTGGGCGCGGCACCTCCCGCAGGACACGGCCCGCACCGCTACATCCTCGCCGTGCACGCAGTGGGCGACGAGCTCGAACTGGGCGACGACGCCTCGTGCGCGTTCGTCGGGTTCAACCTCTTCGGGAAAGGACTCGCGCGCGGGACCACCACCGGCATCTACGAACAGTGACCGGCCAGCACGCCGTGGGCCCCGTTCTCCGTTCGCGGACAACGGGGCCCACGGCCCTCGTGCGTGGGATCAGCGCACCGCGGAACCGACAGCGTCCGACAGTGAACGAAAACCGCCCTGGCGGAGGCGCCGCGCCACGAGGCGGTTGGTCCCGCTCAATAGTGCCGGGCCGGTGAAGATGAAGCCTGTGTAGGTCTGCACCAGGTCCGCGCCGTGCGTGATGCGATCCCAGACATCCTCCGGGGTCTCGATACCGCCGACGGAGATGATCACGATCCGTCCGCCGGCCCTGCTGTAGATCCGGGACAGCACTTCACGGGAGCGTGCCGCGACCGGTGCGCCGGAGATCCCGCCCGCGCCCATCTCCTCCACCTCGTCGGCCGGTGTGCGCAGACCCTCGCGGGAGATGGTGGTGTTGGTCGCCACGATGCCTGCCAGCTCCAGCTCCAGCACCAGGTCGGTGACAGCATCGACGTCGGCGTCGTCAAGATCCGGAGCGATCTTCACCAGGACCGGGATCGTGGCCACATCGCGCACAGCCGTGAGGATGGGGCGCAGCGATTCGACGGCCTGCAGATCCCGCAGCCCGGGGGTGTTGGGTGAACTGACGTTGACCACCAGGTAATCGGCGAGCCCGGTGAGCATCGTCGCCGAGGCGACATAGTCGCGCACCGCGTCCTCCGCCGGGACGATCTTGGTCTTACCGATGTTGATACCCACCGGATCGCTGCTGCGGCGCCGACGAAGATTGTTGGCCGCATTGCCCGCCCCGTGATTGTTGAAACCCATCCGGTTGAGGATCGCCCGATCCTGCACCAGCCGGAACAGGCGCGGTGTGGGATTGCCGGGCTGGGCCGACGCGGTGACGGTGCCGACCTCACTGAATCCGAAACCGATCGCACCCCACGAATCCACGGCGGCGGCGTTCTTGTCGAACCCCGCGGCCAACCCGAGTGGGCCGGGGAAAGAACGGCCGAGCACGTCCTGGGCGAGCACGGGGTCCCGCACCCCGAGGATCCGGCGGACCAGCGTCCCAAGCGGAGGGACCAGCGTCAGGAGCTTGAGCAGCCCGAATACCAGGTGGTGGATCCGCTCCGCAGGAAAGCGGAACAGCAGCTTCTTGACCAGCGCGTACACGGTTCTCCTCCAGTGGGGCGTCGGCGGGCGGAGTCGGTCAGCCGATCGGGGCGGTCACGGTCGGTTCGATCAGGTGCAGCCCCGCGCCGTCCGCGGAGCCCACCACCACGGTGCCGGAGGCCGTGACCGCCAGGGCGTCTGGCTGACGCACGGTCGGGATCTCCGCGACCATCACTCCGATCCCGTCGCCGAGATCGTACGCCTGCAGCGTGTTGGTGCCGGTCGAGGTTACCCACACGACCGACCTCGTGGGGTCCTGGGCGACCGCCCACGGCGCGGCCGCGACGGGGAACTGTTGATGCAGCCGGACCGGCGAGGTGGGATACACCAGCAGCGTGCTGCCGACCGTGTCGGTGGCGACGAGGGAGCCCTCGCCGAGGCTGTCCATCATCCCTGCTCCGCGGCCGGCCCGCAGGAGGGGCCCGGCGACATCCCCGGTCGGGTCGATCGAGGCGATCACGGTGTCGGGACGACTCAAGGCGGTGATGGAGCCGTCGGGGGCCACGGAGAGGACGTCGACGGTCGTCAGTCCTCCGAGCCGGTTCTCCTCGCCCCCCTCGGAATCCCGGATCACCACCTCGCCCTCGGCCGTGCCGGTGATCAGCTTCCCGTCCGGGGAGACCGCGACGGCAGTCACCGGCCCGAGACCGGAGACCGTCCGGGATTCGCCTTCCGGGGAGACCACCACGACGCCGTCGGCGTAGGGCACGACTATTGAGCCGTCGTCACCGCCGGTGGCGGTTCCCGCGTCGGCGGGCAGCTCGACGGTGTCCTCGGTGATCCACCGGGTGCCCTCGACGCGGCCGATCTGAAGCGAGGGCGGGGACTGAATCTGGGCGGCCACCCGATCGCCGACCGCCACGAGGGCCCGGACCGAACTCGGCGAAGAGGAGATCTCGCCCCCTTCGGGTTCGAAGACCTGCGGCGATTCCGCAGGAATCGCACCGCCCTGGGCGAGCTGGTCCTCCTCGAGTTGGCTGGTGGCGGACGAGCAGGCGGAGAACCCCATCACGAGGGCGAGAAGCACAGCTGGCACGCCGGAACGGCGGAGGACACGACGGTTCACGGTGTTCCTTTCGACGACGCCTATTGTCCACCACACGGGTCCCCCGGCACCGTCCAGGTCCGGGCGACTACCCTCACGGCGTGCGGCTGGTGCCCCGGTCCGTCGTCGTCTGCAGTTTCCCGTCCCATACGAGAGAGAGCCGAACCGTGAACACAACGGTCCTCGCCGCGCCCGCCGCGGAAGGTATGTCCTGGCTCCAGGTCATCGTGCTGTCGGTCCTCCAGGGCCTCACCGAGTTCCTGCCGGTGTCCTCATCCGGCCACCTGCGGATCTTTTCGACCTGGTGGTTCGGTGCCGATGCAGGTGCGTCGTTCACCGCGGTGGTCCAGCTGGGCACCGAGGCCGCGGTTCTGGTGTTCTTCCTCAAGGACATCGCGCGCATCCTCGTGGCCTGGTTCCGCGGAGTATTCGCCGCCGAGCACCGCGGGGACCCCGATTACCTCCTCGGCTGGTTCGTGATCATCGGCTCGATCCCCATCGCAATCATCGGCTTCGTCGGCAAGGACCTCATCCGGGACGCGGCCCGGAATCTCTGGATCACCGCGGTGGTGCTGATCCTGTTCTCGTTCGTCTTCCTCCTCGCCGAGAAGCTCGGCAGGCAGGACCGTCCGGTCGACGGTAAGTCGCTCGAGGGCCTGAAGCTCAAGGACGCGATCGTCATGGGGCTGGCACAGTGCCTGGCTCTCATCCCCGGGGTGAGCCGCTCCGGCGGCACCATCTCCGCGGGACTGTTCCTGGGCATGTCCCGTGAAGCCGCCGCCCGGTTCTCGTTCCTGCTCGCCATCCCGGCCGTGCTCGCCTCGGGCCTGTTCAGCCTGCCGGACGCGTTCGAGCCCTCGGTGGGGCAGTCGGCGAGCGGCGTGCAACTCCTGGTCGGGGCGGCCGTCGCATTCGTGATCGGCTACGCGGCTATCGCGTGGCTCCTGCGTTTCGTCCAGAAGCACTCGCTGGCCTGGTTCGCCGGGTACCGCATCATCCTCGGCCTCCTGGTCATGGGGCTGCTCGCCACCGGCACCATCCCCGCGACCTGACAGATCTGCCGCGGTGACGCGGCGTCGGTAATCTGCCTTCTATGACCGTCATCCTGCTCCGGCACGGCCGATCGACCGCCAACACCGCACTCACACTCGCCGGCAGGACACCCGGAATCGGGCTCGACGAAACCGGCCTTTCCCAGGCCGCGGCCCTGTGCGGCCGGCTGGACGGGCTGCCCGTCGAAGCCGTCGTCAGGTCGCCTCTCCTGCGGTGCCGGCAGACCATCGAGCCGCTCGCGGCGGCGTTCGGACTCGATCCCGTCGTCGAGGACGGCCTCATCGAAGTCGACTACGGAGACTGGACCGGCCGCCCGCTCAAGGACCTCGTGTCCGAGCACATGTGGTCGGTGGTCCAGCAACACCCCTCGTCGGCGGTGTTCCCCGGAGGCGAATCCATGGCCGAGATGGCCACGCGAGCCGTCAGGGCGGTCCGCCGTCACGACCGTCGACTGGCCGAGCAGGCGGGGCGGGACGTCCTCTGGTTGGCCTGCAGCCACGGCGACGTGATCAAGTCGGTCCTGGCCGACGCGTACGGGATGCACCTCGACCAGTTCCAACGGATCGTGGTGGACCCGGCGTCGGTGTCGGTGATCAGGTACACCACACACCGGCCGTTCATCCTGCGGGTCAACGACACGGGCGGGGATCTGGCGAGCCTCCGGGGAGATCCCGCCGGCCACGCGGGCACACCGACGTCCGGGCGTTCCGCCTCCGATGCGGTCCCGGGCGGGAACGTACCCTGAGAACCCGCAGCGTTCCCCGAAGCACACCCCAGACAGACGCGAGGAGAAGACCGGCATGAGCAGGGCAGTCCACGAGTTCCGCGACCCGGCACGGTTCGTGGTGGGCACGGTCGGCCAGCCCGGCGAGCGCGTCTTCTTCGTCCAGGCAACCGAATCCGGCCGCACGGTCACCGTGCGATGCGAGAAGCAACAGGCCAAGATCCTCTCCGATCGTCTGGGAGATCTCCTCGACGAGATCGCCGCCAAGTCAGACATCCCCGTTCCGCCCGCCGGCGGTGTGGTCGACGACCTCGATCCCCTGGAGATGCCTGTCGACCCCGAGTTCAACGTGGGCACGATGGGACTGGGCTGGGACGGCGAGAAGGGCCAGGTCGTGGTGGAGCTCCTGGCGATCGATCCCTCTGCGGCCGACGAGTCCGCGGTCCTCTCGGACTCCGAGGACGCGCCGGACGCTCTGCGTGTCTTCCTCTCCCCACAGCGCGCGAGACAATTCGTACTGCGTAGCGACAAGGTGGTCTCCGCGGGACGGGAGCCGTGCCCGCTGTGCGGGGAGCCCATCGACACGACCGGGCATCTGTGCGTCCGGCTCAACGGCTACCGCCCGCGCACCGATGAGGCGTTGACCGAGCTCATCGATCCGTGACCACCGGTCCAGCAGCCCCCGAACTCACCGTCCTGCACCGGATCCCCTCCGGCAGTAACGCGGTCTACCGCTGCGTCGACGCCCACGGCGACGGATGGGTCTACAAGCCGTCGGCGGGGGAGCGACCACTGATTGATTTTCCCGACGGCACGCTGGCCGCACGGGAAATCGCGGCCTATGCCGTGTCCGCGGGGCTGGGGTGGGACCTGGTCCCCGAGACCGTCAGCGTGTACGGGCCGGGTGGCCCGGGGATGGCCCAGCGCTGGATCGACGAGCGGGACCCGGATGGGGTCGGTGCCCACGATCCCGTGGACGTCCATCCGGTGGACGACGTCCCCGCGGGCCGGGCCGTGGTCCTGCACGGCGAGGGGCCGCGGGGCGAGGACGTCGTGGTTGCGCACGACACCGACGAGCGGATGCGGCGGATCGCCCTTTTCGACCACGTGGTCAACAACGCGGACCGCAAGGGCGGTCACGTGTTGGTGGACCGTGACGGACGCACCTGGGCGATCGACCACGGGCTGTCATTCCATTCGGAGCCCAAACTGCGCACGGTCTTGTGGGGGTGGGCCGCACAGCCCCTCGACGGAGGTGACGTGGCGGCGCTGACGCGACTGTCCACCGAGCTGGCGGGGGAGGGCGGTCTCACCGTGAAGCTGCGGAACCTGCTGTCATCTGACGAGATCGACGCACTGGCCAGCCGGGTCGACAGCCTCCTCGAAAGTGGACGATTCCCCGTCCCGGCCCCGGGCTACCCCTTACCCTGGCCGCTCTTCTGAGCCGGCGCGGTCTCTAGACTCGGCCCCATGCACTCCTGGTCTTCGCCTGTCGTCCCCTCGGTTCCCGGCGACGGAGTCCCCCTCAGGTTGTTCGACACCGCCGACGGCGTGGTCCGGGATCTCGCGCCCGGGCCTCTGGTCCGCATGTATGTCTGCGGGATCACCCCGTACGACACCACGCATCTCGGGCACGCCGCGACGTATCTCACCTTCGACCTCGTGTACCGCCAGCTGCTGGATGCGGGGCATGCGGTGCATTATGTCCAGAACACCACCGACGTCGACGATCCCCTGTTCGAGCGGGCGGAACGTGACGGGATCGACTGGCGCAGCCTGGGAGACGCGGAGACCGATCGTTTCCGGGAGGACATGGAGGCTCTGCGTATCCTCCCGCCACAGCAATACGTGGCCGCCACGGAGACCATCGACGAGGTGGTCGAGATGGTCGCTGAGCTCCTCGACCGTGGACACGCCTATCGGATCGATCCGGAGGTGGACGGTTACTCCGACGTGTACTACCGGCATCGTGCGACACCGGATTTCGGTTACGAATCGGGATATGACGACGACGAGATGGCCGCGGCGTTCGCCGAACGGGGCGGTGACCCGGATCGCGAAGGGAAGGAGCACCCGCTGGACGCCCTCCTGTGGCGGACCCGGCGGCCGGGTGAGCCCTCATGGGACTCGCCCTGGGGTGAGGGACGTCCGGGGTGGCACATCGAGTGTTCGGCGATCGCCCGCCGCCGGCTCGGTATGCGCTTCGACATCCAGGGTGGAGGTAGCGACCTGGCGTTTCCGCACCACGAGTTCTCGGCGGCGCACGCCGAGGCCGCCAGCGGGGAGCGTCCGTTCGCCCGCTTCTACGTCCACGCTGCGATGATCGGCCTGGACGGCGTCAAGATGAGCAAGTCGCTCGGGAATCTCGTCCGCGTACAGACCCTGCGGGATCAGGGGGTGGACCCCTCCCTGATCCGCCTGGGGCTGGCTGCCGGGCACTATCGCACCGACCGTTCATGGTCGGCGGAGATCCTCGAGGCGGCGCGGGCACGGCATCAACGATGGAGCCGGGCGATCGCGTGCGGGGCCGGTGCCGACGCGGACGCCGCGATCGCGGCACTGCGGGCCAGATTGGCGGACGACCTGGATACCCCGGGAGCGCTCAAGGCGATCGACTCCTGGGCCGCGGCGACACTGGAGGGTGACTCCTCGGACGTGAATGCGGGTGCCTCGGTCGCGACGGCCCTGGATGCCCTGCTGGGGGTCCGGATCACCGCCGCCTGAGCGTCAACCCGCGTCCGGCTCGTCCCGGTCTCCTCGCAGGAAGCGCTCGAACTCGGCGGCGATCGCGTCGCCGTCGACAAGCGGCATCGCCTCCCCGCTGGAGGCGCGGCCCCGGTCCGGTTCCGGATCGTCCCCGTGGTCGATCCCGATCTCCTCGTCCACCCGCTCCTCCAAGGAACGGATGTAGTCGTTCAGGTCCTCGTCCTCGCCCGCGGCGGCGTCGACCTTCTCCACCCACGTCCGGGCCTGCACCCGAAGCGAGTCCATCGGCACCGCCATCCCGAGATTCTCCGCCAACCACGAGAGCATCGCCTCGGTACCGCGCGGGTTCGGCGGCGACGCCACGTAGTGGGGGACACCGGCCCACAGACTCAGCGTGGGCACCCCGGCTTCGGTCAGCAGTTGCTGGAGCACCCCCGTCATCCCGGTGGGCCCCTCGTAGTCGGATGCCTCGACCCCCATCGACGTCATCCGCTGACGGCTGAACGCGGTGCCGGTCAGCGGTACCGGACGCGTGTGCGGGACGTCGGCGAGGTACGCGCCGAGCAGAATCACCTGGGACACCCCTAGTGTGTCCACGAGGTCGACGAACTGGGCGGCGAACGTCCGCCACCTCAGGGCAGGCTCGGGCCCCCGCACCAGCAACACATCGTTGGCCACACCATCGGCATGACACGCGGACACGACGATGCGCGGCCATTCGATCGACCGTGACACCCCACCCGAATGCCGGATGACGGGACGTTGATCCAGGTAGTCGAAGAACTCGTCGCCGCCGATCTCCGCGATCTGCCGCGCCTCCAGGTTCAGGACGAGATGCTCGATCGTCCCGGTCGCCACATCGGCGGCGTCATTCCAGCCCTCGAAGGCCACGATCATGACCGGGTTCTCCAGATCCAGATGCCCGTCAGGACTCCATTCGACAGTCATCAGTACAGCCTACGTACGTCCGGATTCAGCTCACCCATACACTGGGGTCCATGTCTGTCGATTTCGATTCGCCCTTGCTGGATGCCGCTCGTTCGCGCGTATTGATCGGCGACGGGGCGATGGGCACGATGTTGCAGGCTGTCGACCTCGACGTCGACGAAGACTTCCTCGGACTCGAGGGCTGTAACGAGATCCTCAACGCCACCCGCCCCGACGTCGTCGAGAACATCCACCGCGCGTTCTTCGAGGCCGGCGCCGACCTGGTGGAGACCAACACCTTCGGCTGCAATCTGTCCAACCTGGGTGATTACGACATCGTCGACAGAATCGGCGAGCTGTCGGAGAAGGGCGCCGCGATCGCCCGAAAGGTCGCCGACGAGATGGGACCGTCCTCCGACGGCACCCCGCGGATGGTCCTCGGCTCCCTCGGCCCCGGCACCAAACTGCCCTCGCTCGGCCAGACCACATTCGACGAGATCCGTAGCGCGTACGCCAAGGCGGCCGAGGGACTCGCCCGGGGTGGGGCCGACGCCTACCTGATCGAGACCAGCCAGGATCTTCTCCAGGTCAAGGCGGCCGTCCTCGGTTGCCAGGACGGGATGTCCGCGGCGGGCAGACGCCTGCCGATCATCTCCCACGTGACCATCGAGACGACCGGCACCATGCTGCTGGGCTCGGACATCGGCGCCGCGCTGACCGCGTTGGAGCCCCTGGGCATCGACATGATCGGCCTCAACTGCGCCACCGGGCCGACCGAGATGGTCGAGCACCTGCGATACCTGTCCCAACACGCCAGCATCCCGGTGTCGGTCATGCCCAACGCCGGCCTGCCCGAACTGGGGGCGAACGGCGCCGTCTATCCGCTGGGTGCCGAGGAATTCGGTCCGCAGGTGGCGGACTTCGTCTCCGAGTTCGGCCTCTCCATGGTCGGCGGTTGCTGCGGCACGACGCCCGAGCACATCGCCCGGCTCAAAGAGCAGGTGCTCACCCGCACGCAGGCCGAGCGCGAGATCGAGCCGATCAACGCGGTCTCCTCGCTCTACACCTCGATGCCGATGCGTGCCGACGCCGGCATCATCATGATCGGCGAGCGCACCAACGCCAACGGGTCCAAGCGTTTCCGTGAGGCGATGCTGGCCGGCGACTGGGAAGTCTGCATGGAGATCGCCAAGGAGCAGATGCGCGACGGCGCCCAGATGGTGGACCTGTGTGTCGACTACGTGGGTCGCGACGGTGCGGGCGACATGGCCGAACTCGCGGGACGTTTCGCCACCGCGTCCACGCTGCCGATCATGCTCGACTCCACCGAGCCGGAGGTGATCAAGGCCGGACTCGAGCACCTCGGCGGTCGCTGCGCGGTCAACTCGGTGAACTACGAGGACGGCGCGGGTCCCGACTCGCGTTTTCAGAAGATCATGCGTCTGGTCGCCCGACACGGCCCCGCCGTCGTCGGTCTGACGATCGACGAGGAGGGGCAGGCGCGGACGGCGGACCGCAAGGTCGAGATCGCCGAGCGTCTCATCGCCGACCTCACAGAGAACTGGGGGATGGCCGAGGACGACATCATCATCGACTGCCTGACCTTCCCCATCTCCACCGGGCAGGAGGAGGTGCGACGCGACGGTATCGAGACGATCGAGGCCATCCGTCGGCTCACCGAGGCGCATCCGCAGATCCACACCACGCTCGGTCTGTCGAATATCTCGTTCGGTCTCAACCCGGCCGCCCGTCAGGTGCTGAACTCGGTGTTCCTCCACGAGTGCATCCAGGCCGGGCTCGACACGGCGATCGCGCACAGTTCGAAGATCCTTCCGATGAGCAAGATCGACGAACGTCAGCGCGAGGTCGCGCTCGACCTGGTCTACGACCGTCGTCGAGACGGCTACGACCCACTTCAGGTGTTCATGGAGCTCTTCGAAGGCGTGTCCGCCGCGAGCGCCAAGGACGCCCGTGCCGCCGAGCTCGCGGCGATGCCGCTCATGGAGCGGCTGGCCGCCCGGATCGTGGACGGTGAGCGTAAGGGGCTCGAGGCGGATCTCGACGCCGCTATGGAGCAGATCCCGCCGCTGGAGATCATCAACGAGCACCTGCTGAACGGCATGAAGACCGTCGGTGAGCTCTTCGGCTCCGGCCAGATGCAGCTGCCGTTCGTGCTGCAGTCGGCCGAGACCATGAAGGCCGCCGTCGCGTACCTGGAGCCGCACATGGAGGCCAGCGACGAGGACGGCAAGGGCCGGATCGTCCTGGCGACCGTCAAGGGCGATGTCCACGACATCGGTAAGAACCTCGTGGACATCATCCTGTCCAACAACGGCTACGACGTGGTCAACATTGGTATCAAGCAACCCATCGCGGACATCATCTCCGCGGCACGGGAGAACAAGGCCGACGTGATCGGTATGTCCGGTCTGCTGGTCAAGTCGACCGTGGTGATGCGCGACAACCTCGCCGAGCTCAACTCCGAGGGACTCGCCGACGAGTTCCCGGTACTTCTCGGCGGCGCCGCGCTGACGCGGGCCTATGTCGAGGTCGATCTCGCCGAGATGTACCAGGGCAACGTGTTCTACGCCCGGGACGCCTTCGAGGGTCTTCGTCTCATGGACGAGGTCATGACCGCCAAGCGCACCGGCGTGCCCATAACCGAGTCATCGGAGTCCGCGGCCAAGGCCGCCGAGCGTCGCGAGCGCCGTGCCCGATCGGAGAGGATCGCCGCCAAGCGGGCCGCCGAGGCCGAGCCGGTCGTCATCCCCGAGCGTTCGGATGTCGCGGCGGACCAGCCCATCGCCACCCCTCCGTTCTGGGGGACGCGGATCGCCAAGGGCATCCCCGTCGCCGACTACGCCGGTCACCTCGACGAGCGAGCCCTGTTCTTCGGCCAATGGGGCCTGCGGGGCACCCGAGGCGGCGACGGTCCGGACTACGACGAGCTGGTCGCCACCGAGGGCCGTCCCCGGCTGCGGGACTGGATCGGTCGACTGACCACCGAGGGCATCCTGTCGCACGCGGCGGTCGTGTACGGCTATTTCCCGGCCTACTCGGTCGGCGACGAGATCTGGGTGCTCGCCGAGCCGAAGCCTGACGCCGAGGTGCTCCACAAGATCGCGTTCCCGCGCCAGCAGCGGCCCCGCTTCCTGGCCATCCCCGACTTCCTCGCCTCGCGCGAGCGGTGTCTGGAAGAAGGCGTCGTGGACGTGCTGCCGTTCCAGCTGGTCACCATGGGCGCACCCATAGCGGACTTCGCCAACGAGCTGTTCGCCGCGGACAACTACCGCGACTACCTCGAGGTGCACGGATTGTCCGTGCAGCTCACAGAGGCCCTCGCCGAGTTCTGGCATCGCCGGGTCCGCGATGAGCTCAGACTCCCGCAGGGGGCCGTGTCCTCCGAGGACCCGGACAGCATCAACGAGTACTTCAACCTGAAGTACCGGGGCGCGCGGTACAGCTTCGGTTACGGAGCCTGCCCGGACCTGGAGTCCCGCAAGGTCGTGATCGACTTGTTGGAGCCGGAGCGGATCGGCGTGGAGCTGTCCGAGGAGCTGCAGCTACATCCAGAGCAGTCCACGGACGCGTTCGTGCTCTACCACCCGGAGGCCAAGTACTTCAACGTCTGATCGGCGTGCGCTGCGGCCCGGAGACGAGACCCGACCGGGCCGCAGAGCCCTTCTCCGGTGCCGGTGACCAGGCGCGCATTCCGCGCACTGACCGGCCGACGTCAGCCGCGCTGACCGGCCGACGTTAACACTGTGATGGGCACCACCGATCTACCTTGTACAGCACTGTCCAGTAGAGGAGCCCACCATGAACGCCGTCCGTCGATCCGCCGCCGTCACCTGCGCTGCAGCGCTACTCGCCGGGGGAGTGGCCGTGGCAGCCGCGCCGGCGGCCTCCGCCCAGGTGTGGCACGAGCACCCCGCGTTCGACGTGCTGCTACCGAACCCGACCGGTGGCCAGCACACCATCCGCTACCACGTGGTCCCCAGCTGCAAACTCGGCGATGACGGCCACTTCCACCAGGCGGTCGCCGCCGGGGCGAGGGATCTCGACCACCATGTGGGCTCGTTCGACTTCCTCTCGGCGATGTACCCGTTCAATTCCGCAACCGTGTCGTGGCACAACATCGACACAGACCAGCGGGGGTCGCAGACCGTCCAGTCGACCGGCCCCGAGGTGGGGACCCAGTCCACGATCACCGGCCAAGGCCGGATCGCGGTGACCGTTTCCACGAGCAAGTCACTGTTTCCCACACTGGCTCCGGGTTCTGTCGCACCGTTCGGTTCCACCACCCACACAGAGCACTTCCTCGTAGCCCCTCGGGTCTGCTGAGTCGCCACAGTCGGCCACGAGTCGGGGGCGTGCGCGCTGCCGGGCACGCCCCCGATTCGTTCTCTGACACGACCGGCGCTCGGCGGTTCGGGTAGACAGTAGGCCGTGACCATCACTGAGTTCGATCACGTTCCGGCCGCCATCTGCCTCGACATGGACGGCACTCTCGTCGACACCGAGCGACTGTGGGATATCGCCGTGTACGAACTCGCCGAGCACATGGGTAGGCCGCTCGACGAGAGCACCCGTGAACGTACCCTCGGCAACTCCCTGCACGGGTTCTTCGAGATCCTCGGCGAGTACACAGGCCGTCGGATCGAGGGCGAGGAGTTCGAGCGCCTGGCGCGCAGGCTCAACACGCGCGTCATGGAGCTGATGCGTACCGATATGCGCTGGCGCCCCGGCGCGGAGGAGCTGCTCGCAGAGATCGCGGAGACCGATACGACTGTCGCCCTCGTCACCAACACCACCGCGGAGGTGGCACAGGTACCTCTGGAGTTCATCGACCACTCCCGCTTCGATGTGGTGGTGACCGGCTGTATGGTCCCCAACGGCAAGCCGGCGCCGGACCCGTACCTGCTCGCATGCCGTCAGCTCGGTCTTGAACCGGTGCGGACGGTGGCGGTGGAGGACTCCGTCACCGGCGCGACCTCCGCCGTGGCAGCCGGGTGCAGGGTCCTGTATGTGCCCTCCACCGACGGTCAACCCGATGTCTCAGGCGCGCATACCCACTCGACGCTCGCGGGTGTCGATCTCGCCACGCTCTTCTCGCTCACCTCAAGGACACCCGCTGCAGCGGTTGTGGGAGAATCGGGTGCGTGAAGACCTTCGACTCGCTGTTCGCCGAACTGTCCGAGCGGATCTCCGCGCGCCCTGAGGGGTCCGGAACCGTCACCGCGTTCGACAAGGGCGTGCACCATCTGGGCAAGAAGGTCATCGAAGAGGCCGGCGAGGTGTGGATCGCGGC
Source organism: uncultured Dietzia sp. (assembly GCA_946570335.1). Taxonomy (GTDB): domain Bacteria; phylum Actinomycetota; class Actinomycetes; order Mycobacteriales; family Mycobacteriaceae; genus Dietzia. The sequence goes on from CAMNYG010000002.1 coordinate 14,798, forward strand.
CGAGTACCAGTCCGATGCCGAACTGGCGGAAGAGATCTCGCAGCTTCTGTACTGGACCCAGGTCATGATGCTCAAGCGGGGTCTGGACCTCGAGGACGTCTACCGGCACCTGTAAGCCGCACTCAACGCACCACCTTCACGCACACACCTCTTGGAGCCGCCATGCTGCGCGTCGCAGTGCCCAACAAGGGCGCCCTGTCCGAGTCCGCTTCCGAGATGCTCGCCGAGGCCGGCTACCGCCGTCGGCCCGAGGGCAGCAAGGACCTCTCGCTCATCGATCGCGAGAACGATGTCGAGTTCTTCTTCCTGCGCCCCAAGGACATCGCGGTCTACGTCGGTTCGGGCCGTCTCGAACTGGGGATCACCGGCCGTGACCTGAGCGCGGATTCGATGGCCGACGTGGAAGAACTTCTCGAATTGGGTTTCGGCCGCTCGACGTTCCGCTACGCGGGTCCCGCGGGCGACGGCTGGAGCACCGACCGACTGGCCGGCGCCCGGATCGCCACCTCGTACCCCAATATCGTCCGGCGGGATCTGCGGGAGCGCGGCATCGAGGCGGAAGTGATCCGCCTGGATGGTGCCGTGGAGATCTCCATCCAGTTGGGGGTGGCCGACTGCATCGCCGACGTGGTGGGATCCGGCAGAACCCTCAAGACCCACGGTCTCGAGGCGTTCGGAGAGGTACTGTGCGCCTCCTCGGGGGTGCTCATCGCGCGGGCAGACGCACAGGTCACACCTGCGATGGCTCAGATGCGGGCACGGTTGCAGGGCGTGGTCTTCGCGCAGCAGTACATGATGCTCGACTACAACTGTCCCCGCGAGCTGCTGGACGACGTCTCCGTCATCACGCCCGGACTGGAATCGCCCACTGTCTCACCGATGGCGGATCCGGCGTGGATCGCGGTGCGGTCAATGGTGCCGCGTAAGCAGGTGAACTCGATCATGGACCGGTTGGCTTCGGCCGGCGCGAAGTCGATCATCGCGACCGACATCCGCTCCTGCCGGATGGGCTGACTCCCGCGCCACCCCTGCCGGATGGGCTGACGCCGGCGCCACCCCGCCGACCGGGGCGTCGTCGCCGTCCGGCTCAGACCTGTTCGATGAGCAGGGCCTGCAACGTGTGGCCGATCGCACCGGCGTGGTCGTACAGCCTCCCGGACGTCGCGCCCACTCCGTCGGGGCCGACGGAGGCGTCAGCTGCGACGCCGATCCATTCGCCTTCCGGGAGACGGTGCAGGTGCGTGACCAGGTCGGTGTTGAGGAACCGCCATTCGGTCGGTTCGAGAACCGCGCCGACCCCGTTGGCGATATCGGCCACGCACATGACCCGTTCCGCCCTGGTCATGGTCTCGTCGGCGACGAGGGGGAGCCGAGGGCGGGCCCACACGACACCCTGACCGTCGCCGCGGATCTCCAGCGAATCAATGTATCCGCTGGACCATCGTGTGAAGAAGGAGCTGTCGTGGTCCTGCGTCGGAAGTGCGACGCGCTGATCCGCGGTCTGCTCGACGACGGCCGTGTCCTGCGTGCGCATCTGCCAGGCGCTGGCTCGCGCGACCGTCCGTCCGTTTGCTTCGAGTTCGGCCTCGAGTAATTGGATGCGCCGGCCCGGACGCGCCACACGGGCACGGGTGCGGAGCTCGCCCAACGGTACGGGCCCGAGCAGGTCCACGGCGATGCGTGCCAGTCGGGTCTGTCCGGTGGGGTCGAGTCGGTCCATCGCCCGGGTGAGAAGCGCAGACGGCGGCGCCCCGTGCTGGAGGTCAGGCCCCCATGCGCTGACCGTGTGCTCGGTGGCCCGGAAGCTCTCCCAGCCGTCGCTGCGCCCCAACGGCTCGAAGTAGCCCTGCGTCATGGTCTGCTCCTTGGGTGTCACTGGCCCGTCAGAAGGTTGCGTGTCCCGGTCGTAACCTCGCGGGACCCGGGCCAACCGGGGTATTCGGGAGGTGTACCACCGAATTCCGGGCACAGAGACCGATGATGGCACCAGTCGCACAGGCGTGACGTACGGGGGTGGAATTCCCCGGACTGCCCGGCCGCGACGATCTCGGACCACAGCACGTCCAGTTCCGCCTCTGTGCTCGACATCATCTGCAGGTCCGGCGTGAGGGTGAGCCAGCTGCCGTTCTTGAGGTAGATCAGCTTGAGCTGTGCCGGGACCACCCCGTGGATGCGCTGATACATGAGGGCGTAGAAGCGCATCTGGAACATGGCCTTGTGCTGGAAGCGCGGGTGCGGGGGCTTGCCCGTCTTGTAGTCCACCACCCGGACCTCGCCGGTCGGCGCCACGTCCACCCTGTCGAGATAGCCGTGCAGCGGGGTCCCGGCGTCGGTGGCGGTGAGAAGGTACTGCTCACAAGACCGAGGGGAGAAACGCTGCGGATCCTCGACGCCGTACAACGCGGCGACGAGCGCGGCGACCTCGGTCTGGAAGTCCGCGCGCTGCTCGAGCGGGACGATCTCCGCGCCCGACTCGAGTTCGTAGAACCGGTCCACGGCGACGGGGACGAGCTCGGCGGCCCGCTGCGGCGCGCGCTCGGCCTGCTCGAGCCCGTACAGCTCCTCGAGCACGGTGTGAACGACGTTGCCGAGCACCTGGGCGCGCGTCTTGGGCTCCGGAAGCCGGTCCACGGTCCTGAGCCGGTAGAGAAGTGGGCACTGGCGGAAATCCGCCGCACGCGACGCCGACAGGGCCAAGGGCTTGCGCGCCGACCGGTCCGGGGCCTGCGGGGCGTCGATTTCGAGGTGATCCGTCACACCTGGCAGGGTAGACAACCGGTCGGACATCCGGCCTCGACATCCCCCTGGAGGTCCACTGTGCAGCGATCCGGTCCGTTCGCCGTCGGCGACCGCGTCCAGCTCACCGACACCAAGGGACGCAAGTACACCGTCTCCCTGGTCGAGGGGGCGGAGTTCTTCACCCATCACGGCGCGGTGCGTCATGACGATCTGATCGGCGCGCCCGAGGGGTCGATCATCACCTCGACCAAGGACGCCGATTACCTGGCGCTGCGTCCGTTGCTGACGGACTACGTACTGTCGATGCCACGGGGCGCCCAGGTCATCTACCCCAAGGACGCCGCCCAGATCGTGCACGAGGGCGACATCTTCCCGGGCGCGCGCGTCCTGGAGGCCGGGGCCGGATCGGGCGCACTGACGTGTTCGTTGCTGCGCGCCGTCGGCCCGTCGGGCCGGGTGTTCTCCTACGAGATCCGCGAGGACCACGCCGAACACGCCGAACGCAACGTCCGCACCTTCTACGGCGACCTGCCCGACAACTGGGAGCTGCGTGTCGAGGATCTGGCGGAGACGTCGGTCGAGCAGCTGGGGGGTCAGGTGGACCGGGTGATCCTGGACATGCTGGCCCCGTGGGAGTGCCTGCCGAGAGTGAAGGACGTCCTGGTCCCGGGCGGCGTGCTGGTGGTCTATGTGGCCACCACGACGCAGCTGTCGGATGTGGTGGAGGGCCTGCGCCGCCAGCAGTGTTGGACCGAGCCGCGCGCGTGGGAGTCGATCAACCGCGGATGGCATGTTGTGGGTCTGGCGGTGCGTCCCGAGCATCGGATGCAGGGCCACACCGCGTTCCTGGTGACCGCGCGTCGTCTGGCCGAGGGGGTGACCACCCTCAAGCCCAAACGCCGTGCGGGAAAGGGCTGACGGCGTAACCGCCCGGCCGTCGCACCCGTCCCTGACCACGGCGATAGGGTGGAGATGACGACGACGAGGTGACTCGTCGGCGAATCGGAGGGCAGGTGATCGCGTGACCGAGGAACGTTCCCCGGCCGGACAGGGTGACGATCGTGTGACGGTCGACCGGGCGGAGCTGGCGCGGCTTCGTAAGGCGGCTGACGAGGGGGCCCGGTCGGAGCGCGAGAAGTCGATCAAGATCGATGCTCTGGGCGCACGCAACGTCCGTCTCGCGGAGTTGCTCAAGGACTCGCGGGACCAGCTGGAGGCGCTCAAGGGCGAGGTCGAGCGGCTCGGTACGCCGCCCAGCACGTATGGCGTCGTCCTGGCGCCGCCGGCCGACTCCGAGACGGTGGAGGTCATGACCTCGGGCCGTCGCATGCTGCTGACACTCGCTCCCGGCGTCGAGCCGGAGACGTTGCCGGTGGGCACGACGGTTCGTCTCAACGAGGCGCTGACCGTGCTCGGGGCGTCCGCGGAGCTGCCTGTCACCGGCGTCACCGCAGTGTTCCGTGACGTCCTGGCGGACGGACTGCGGGCCCGAGTGGTGATGGGTAACGACGAAGAGCACATCGTCCATCTGGCCGAGCACCTGCGTGGTGGGCGCACCGCCGACCGTCCGGCACCGGTGCGCCCCGGTGACGCGCTCCTCGTCGACCCGAAGGCCGCCATCGCGTTCGAGGTCGTGCCCAAGGCGGAGGTCGATGAGCTCCTGCTCGAGGAGATCCCGACCGTCGACTACTCGGACATCGGTGGACTGGGAGCCCAGATCGAGCAGATCCGCGACGCGATCGAGCTGCCCTTCATCCACCACGACCTGTACCGGGAGTTCCACCTCGCCCCTCCCAAGGGTGTGCTGCTCTACGGGCCGCCCGGCTGCGGAAAGACCCTGATCGCCAAGGCCGTTGCCCATTCGCTGGCCCGAGCCGCTGCGGTGTCACGAGGAGACGACGTGGGGGACGGCCGGTACCCCAACTCGTACTTCCTGTCGATCAAAGGACCGGAGCTGCTCAACAAGTACGTCGGCGAGACGGAGCGGCACATCCGTTCGATCTTCGAGCGGGCGCGGGAGAAGGCGACCGAGGGCAACCCGGTGATCGTCTTCTTCGACGAGATGGACTCGATCTTCCGGACCCGCGGGTCCGGTGTGTCCTCGGATATGGAGACCACGATCGTGCCGCAGCTGTTGGCGGAGATCGACGGGGTGGAGGATCTGCGCAACGTCATCGTGATCGGCGCCTCCAACCGCGAGGACATGATCGACCCTGCCATCCTTCGTCCGGGCCGGTTGGACCTGAAGATCAGGATCGACCGACCGGACAGGGAGGCCGCCGTCGACATCCTGGGCAAATACATCACCACCGATCTGCGCTTCGACCCGGAGGACGTGGGCGGGGCGGACACCGAGGAGCACGTGCGCACGCTCATCACGCGGATCGCCGACAGGCTCTACACCCGTGATGCCTCCACCACGTATGTGCACCTGGTGTTCGCCTCCGGCCGGAGGTCCTCTCTGTACCTGGCCGACCTGACGTCGGGTGCGATGCTGCGCAACATCGTGGACCGCGCCAAGAAACTGGCGATCAAAAACATCGTCCACGGCAACGGACAGGGGCTCACGACCGACGACTTCCTCGACGCGGTGGACGCCGAGTTCGCCGAGAACACCGACCTGCCCAATACCTCCAACCCACAGGAGTGGGCGCGGTTGTCCGGCGTGCGGGGCGAGAGGGTCGTCGAGGTGTCGATCCCGAACAGGGGGAGGGTGCATGAGTGACGACGTGCGGGCTGCCGACTCCGTCCGCGGGAGGATCATCGGCACCGAGATCGAGTTCGGCATCGTCGCCGTGGGGCAGCCGATGCTCAGCTCGGTCGTCACCTCGACCCAGGTGATCAAGGCCTACACAGATCACGGCGAGCGCGCCGGGGGCGCCGACGAGGCGCACTGGGGCTACGACTCGGAGTCCCCGCTGCGCGATGCACGCGGCTTCGATCTGGGTATCGCCCGCGCGTATGACCCGAGCGAATTCGGCGTGACCAACCGGGTGCTCACCAACGGGGCCCGGTTCTACGTCGACCACGCACACCCCGAGTACTCGGCCCCCGAGGTCGACTCCCCGCGGGACGCTGTGATCTGGGACAAGGCCGGCGAGGTGATCATGCACCGTGCCGGCGTCGAGTCGTCGGCCACCAGGGGGAACGCGCAGCTCAAGCTCTACAAGAACAACGTCGACGGCAAGGGCGCCTCCTACGGTGCACACGAGAACTACCTCGTGCGCCGCGACGTCGACTTCGACGCGCTCACCGTCAGTCTCGCCACACACCTGCTGTCCCGGCAGATCTATACCGGTGCCGGCCGGGTGGGGATCGGCCAGGAGGGTCAGACTGCCGGGTTCCAGATCTCGCAGCGTGCGGACTACATCGAGGTCCTCACCGGGCTCGAGACCACCTTGCGGCGAGGGATCATCAACACCCGCGACGAATCTCACGCCACGGACGAGATCTGGCGGCGGCTGCACGTGATCATCGGCGACGCCAACATGTCCGAGCTCGCGACCTACCTCAAGATCGGCACCACGTGCCTGGTGCTGGACGCGATCGAAGCCGGCATCGACTTCGCCGACCTGCTGCCGGAGGACCCGGTCGCCGCGGTCCACACGATCAGCCACGACCCGGGCCTCACCGCGACAGTGACGCTCACCGACGGCCGGGAGCTCACTGCGC
>CAMNYG010000003.1 GCA_946570335.1 uncultured Dietzia sp.
GCCCCAACCACAGCCCCCCAACGGCCTCCCCGACTCGGACGGGGTCCGCGTCGGGGTAACCGAACGGGACCGCAAGGTCCCCCCCCGAGCCGCCAGCCCGCTTCGGCCGGCCGACGACGCCGTGGTGATCGACACCTCCGACCTCACCCTCGACGAGGTTCTCGACCGTCTGGTCGCGCTCACCGAGGGGACCGCAGCGTCGCAGGGCGCCACCGCAGAAGGGAACCCACAGTGACCGGTACCGAGGATTTCCACCTGCCCACCGGGCCCGCCGAAGAGACCGTCGAAGACGGTTGGGACGACGACACCGACTGGGATGAGATCGCCGCCGACTTCGCGGATCAGATGGAGACGGTCGTCGAGGGCGTGGAGATCCTGCCCACCGTCGCGATCGTCGGACGACCCAATGTCGGCAAGTCGACGCTGGTCAACCGCATCATCGGGCGTCGCGAGGCGGTCGTCGAAGACGTACCGGGAGTGACCCGCGACCGCGTGTCGTACGAGGCGCTCTGGAACGGGCGCGCGTTCATGGTGCAGGACACCGGCGGCTGGGAGCAGGACGCCAAGGGGATGCACCGGTCGATCGCCCAGCAGGCGGAGATCGCGATGGGGACCGCAGATCTCATCGTGCTGGTCTGCGACGGAACCGTGGGGATCACCGCCGGGGACGAGACCGTCGCCAAGTCACTACGCCGATCCGACACCCCCGTGATCCTCGCGGTGAACAAGGTCGACAGTGAGAAGGCGGAGCTCGAGGCCGCCGAGTTCTGGGGTCTGGGGCTGGACAAGCCTTTCGCCATCTCCGCCGCCCATGGCCGGGGCACGGGAGACCTGCTCGACGAGATCATGAGCAGACTGCCCTCCAAGTCCCAGATGCGCGAGGAGACCGATGTCCCGCGGCGGGTCGCCCTGGTGGGCAAACCGAACGTGGGCAAGTCGAGTCTGCTCAACAAGCTCACCGGAGAGAACCGGTCGGTCGTGGACAACGTCGCCGGCACCACGGTCGACCCCGTCGACTCACTTGTCGAGCTGGGCGGACGGACCTGGCGTTTCGTCGACACCGCCGGCCTGCGCCGCAAGGTGAACCAGGCGTACGGCCACGAGTACTACGCGTCGCTGCGGACTCGAGGAGCGATCGAGGCCGCCGAGGTGGTGGTGTTGCTGCTGGATGCCTCCGAACCGATCACCGAACAGGACCTGCGGGTGATCTCGATGGTCGCCGACGCCGGCCGGGCGCTGGTGATCGCGTTCAACAAGTGGGACCTCGTGGACGAGGACCGGCGCTACGACCTGGACCGTGAGATCGACCGGGAACTGTCCAAGGTCTTGTCATGGGCGCACCGGGTGAACATCTCCGCCCGGACGGGCCGCTCGTTGGCGAAGCTGGTCCCCGCGATGGAGACGGCGCTGGAATCGTGGGACAAGCGGATCCCCACCGGACCGCTCAACACCTGGATGAACGAGGTCGTGGCGGCCACCCCTCCCCCTATGAGGGGCGGACGCCTGCCCAGGATCCGCTTCTGCACCCAGGCGACAACCCGGCCGCCGACCTTCGTGTTCTTCTCGACAGGCTTCCTCGAGGCCAACTACCGGCGATTCCTTGAGCGCCGACTACGGGAGACCTTCGGTTTCGATGGCTCCCCGGTGCGCGTGAACGTTCGCGTCAAGGAGCGCAGACAACGGAAGTGACCCCGATTGGGAGCTGGGGCACGGGGTGCGATACTCTGTTCCAGTCGCTGCGGTGAGAACCGTGGGTGACGGGCTGTGGCGCAGCTTGGTAGCGCACTTGACTGGGGGTCAAGGGGTCGCAGGTTCAAATCCTGTCAGCCCGACAGAGTGAAACCCCAGGTCAGAGAAATCTGACCTGGGGTTTCGTCGTTTTTTCACCGAGTTTCGCCCCGGTCGCGGGTCGAGGGGTGAACGACGTTCGTGCCGCGCCGAGGCCGCAGGAACGCCGCGTGATTCGCCGGGCATGATGGCGGAACCGGCGCTCCCGCGCAACCGTGGACGTGGTCGGCGGCCCGATGAGTTCTCGGAAACTCTCATCGGGCCGCGATCGGCGAGGCACGAGTCCGGCTCCACCATGTATGCACTGTTACCTGGGGTTTCGAGGGACAGAAATCCTGGTTCTGTGTCGGGGGTGGCGGTGACAGAAGTAATCTCCGATACGCCGATGTGCTCATCAGTGATGATTTATATTCTCTGGGGTAGCGTCCAAGTGGCATGCGGGCGACACGCGCTTCGGCGGTTATCGTCTAATGCAGCGACAGAGAGTGAGAGTGTTTTGACGTCCAGAGCGAGTCGCGGGCCGCTGGGCCCAGCACACTCATATTTCCGGACGCGACCATCTCGCCAACAGTCCACAGCCCAACGCGCTGTGCCCGTCCCGGCCTCCGACGCCGTGGAGGGCCGGTCCGGACCGCGGTCGGGCCCGAACCGGTAGCTGACCCCGTGGCGCACCTCGGAACGCTCCCGCTCGCCTTCAGGGGCACGACCGAGCACACCTTCTGACCACCTGATTCCGATGCACGACAAAAGAGAGAAGCGAGGACAACGTGTCTGAGACGTATCGCAGTTCCGCTGAGCAGTCAGCCACTGCCCAGCTGGAGATCAACCCGGTGTTCGCCCGCCCGGGTGAGGCGACCTCCCTGCCCAAGTTCAAGATGCCCCAGGACATGATGTCGGGGGACACGGCTTATCAGATCGTCCATGACGAGGCGATGCTCGACGGGAACTCTCGGCTGAACCTCGCGACGTTCGTCTCCACCTGGATGGACGAGAACGCGCAGAAGATCTACGCCGAGACCGCCGACAAGAACATGATCGACAAGGACGAGTATCCGGCCACGGCGGCGATCGAGGACCGTTGCTGGAGGATCCTCGCCGATCTCTGGAACGTCCCGGACACCGAAGACACCATCGGTACCTCGACCGTCGGCTCCTCCGAGGCCTGCATGCTCGGCGGACTGGCACTCAAGCGCCTCTGGCAGGAGAAGCGCAAGGCGGAGGGCAAGTCCACGGAGAAGCCCAACCTGATCCTGTCTGCCGGCGTGCAGGTCGTCTGGGAGAAGTTCTGCAACTACTGGGATGTCGAGGCCCGCTACGTCCCGGTCACCGAGGAGCACCTCGTCCTCGACGGCTTCGAGCTCGAGAAGTACGTCGACGAGAACACCATCGGCGTCGTGGCCATCCTCGGCCAGACCTACACCGGTCTGTACGAGCCGGTGAAGGAGATCGCCGCGAAGCTCGACGAGATCCAGGCGTCCACCGGGTACGACGTCAAGATCCACGTCGACGGTGCGTCCGGCGCGATGGTCGCACCGTTCTGCCAGCCTGATCTGGAGTGGGACTTCAGGATCGATCGCGTCAATTCGATCAGCACCTCGGGTCACAAGTACGGCCTCGTCTACCCCGGCGTCGGCTGGGTCGTGTGGCGTAACAAGGCGGTCTGCCCGGAGAGCCTGATCTTCCACGTGAGCTACCTGGGCGGTGACATGCCTACCCTGGCTCTCAACTTCTCGCGTCCCGGCGCGCAGGTCCTGCTGCAGTACTACCAGTTCCTCCGACTGGGCCGTGAGGGATACCGAGCGGTCCAGCAGGGCTCGATCGACGTCGCGACCTACCTGTCCTCGGAGATCGAGAAGATGGGGCAGTTCACCCTCGTGAGCCGTGGCGACACGATCCCGGTCTTCGCCTGGAAACTCAACGCCGGTGTCCGGAACTGGGATCTGTACGATCTCGCCGACCGTCTGAGGATGCGCGGCTGGCAGGTGCCTGCCTACCCGATGCCGGATGACATGACGGACCTTGTCGTCCAGCGAATCGTCGTCCGGCTCGGTCTCAGCCGTGACCTCGCGGGGCTGCTGCTCGATGCGATCAAGGAAGAGGTCGACTTCCTCGAGAACCTCGACGCCCCGATCCCGCGCGAGCGGCCGCGGACCAACTTCGCGCACTGACGTGAAGCCCGCGCGCTGACGTGAGAGACGAAGGTGCCCCGTGCCCTGCGAAGGGCACGGGGCGCCTTCCCGACGGGCGACCCGCCCGGGCTGGTGTGATGTGGCCCGGGCGGGTATCCCGCTTCTGACCCCGGTACATCTCTGACCTGCTGGATGGTGGACTTATCCATGACCCGATCCCGAGCCGACACCGCTACGGGCCGCCCGACCCCGACACTGGTTCCCACACTGACCAAACAGAGTTGGTCGTTCATGATCGGTTCGTCACTGTTCGCCGTGGGTGCGGCGGTGGCGATCTGGGATCTGGGCTCGGCCAACCTCACCAATATGCTGTGCTTCATTGGCGCGTGGTTCTTCACAGCCGCCGGCCTGATGCAGACGGCGTTGAGCGGTGCCGCCACGACAAAGGTCGACTATGGCACCGGGCGGATGTTCCGTGCGGTGTGGCTCGCCGCCGCGATCCAGAGCATCGGCACCATCCTGTTCAACGTCAGCACCAGCGCCGCGTTGTCGGCGCACACCATGCAGGCCGAGGAACGACTGGTGTGGAACCCGGACGCGGGCGGCTCCGTGGCGTTCCTCGTCAGCGGGGCGTTCGTCTACGTCGCCTACTTCCGTGAGCGGGACACGTTGTGGGAGCCGGGCCGGTCGGGGTGGTGGGGCGCGCACATCAACATGCTCGGCTGCATCGCGTTCGGAATCTCGGCTGTGGGTGCGTTCATCCTGTCCGACGGCTCGACTGAGAACGCGATGTTGGCCAATTGGGGCACGTTCATCGGTGCTCTCTGCTTCTTCTTCGCCTCGGCGATCGCCCTTCCTCAGCTCGGCTGGAACCGTCGGGACGCCGAGGCCGAGTCCTCCGCATCCTGATCTGGCGTCCGCCTCGCCCGGATGGTGCACCACTCTTCGAAGGGATATCCACACAGATGTGTACGCGTGTTCTATGGCCGGACGCCAATGGCTCCGTGATCGTTGGCAGAAACATGGACTTCCACATGGATCTGCTGACCAACCTCTGGAAGTTCCCCCGAGGGGTTGAACGCGGAGACGGGGTCACAGGAGCACTGACCTGGAGGGCGAAGTACGGCAGCATCGTGGCCACCGCCTTCGATCTCATCGCGACCGACGGCATGAACGAAGAGGGATTCGCCGGCCACATCTTGTGGCTGACCGAATCCGATTACGGCAATCCCGCGGCCACCGACACTCAGCTGAGCCAGGCGGTGTGGCTGCAGTACTACCTCGACAACTTCGCGACCGTCGCCGAGGCCGTCGAGTGGACCCGGAACTCCAAGGTCGCGATCTCGCAGCTCTTCGATCCCACCGGGCATTTCGTTCCGGCACTGCATCTCGCGATCAACGACGCGACGGGCGATTCGGCGATCATCGAGTACGTCGACGGTACGCCCACCGTGTACCACAGCCGTGACTACAAGGTCATGACCAATTCCCCGACCTTTGACAAGCAACTCGAGCTGGTCAAGCAGATCGAGGGACTCGGCGGGGAGAAGCCGTTGCCCGGCTCCACTCTGGCCAGCGATCGTTTCGCACGTGCTCTGTTCTATGTGGAGAACCAGGTGCAGCCCGAGACCCAGCTCGAGGGCATCGCCGCGATGTTCAGCATCATCCGCAACGCGGCGCAGCCGTTCCGGATCCCTGAACCTGGCAAGCCGGATGCGTCGCAGACGATCTGGCAGGTGGTTCTCGATCTGACCAACAAGCGCTACGTGTTCGAGTCGACCACCCGACCCAACATCGTGTGGGTCGACTTCGCAGGTGTGGACTTCAGTGAAGGATCCGGGACCCGCAGGCTCGACCTGACGGGCCGGATGGCGCTGGAGGGTGGGCTCGCCGGAAACGTGACGGAGGAGTTCCACGAGGTGGACGACTTCACCACCGAGGTGCTTGCCACCGGCAGCAAGGCTCTCCAGTACATCGCCCAGAAGCAGAACGAATTCGCAGCGCTCGCAGCTGCGGTGCAGAAGTTGGTTGGTACGAAGTAATGAAGTGAGTGGCTATGGAGGGACTCGGTCGCTACGGTGGGTGCCTCCTGATCCACTGGGTGGACGCAGAACTCGATGACGGAGCGGACGTCTTCGGTCGCGGGCCCGGTCGGCTTCGCCCAGATGGCTGTATTCCGCAGGGGAGGAGCCCGCCCGGCATCCCACGAGTTTCCGAGCCGGGGAGGACGCCGTTGGCCGACGGTATCCACCCGGAGCCGACTTTCGTCCGGGTCGGATGACGCAGGATCGTGGCCCCCGTCGGCGACCTGACGGTGCCGACACCCAGGGTTGCGGGGGAACACGGGCGATCAGATTGTCGTTGTACAGGGTGTGGTACCCGTGACATGGACGCGCCCGTGCAGGGCGTGGAACGAGGAGGGCGCATGGACGGCGAGAGCACGGCGCGCACGGCACGGGATCGGATCGTCTCCGATATAGACCGGATGTGTCGCGGGGAGGGTTCGCCCCCGGTGGCGGAACTGTCGGACCGTGCGGCGCTGCTGGTCGCCTGTGGACTCGTCGAGCCGCGTATCAGCACAGTCGTCCGGGCGCGCTTGCAGCACAATCTCCCGTTTCCCACGGTGGGCGGGTTCCACCAGGTCCGCGTCATCGAAGAGCAACGTCACGATCTGCGGAGGATCATCAACTCGCCGGCGCCGTCGATGCTGCGGATGGCTCTGCGTACCCGACTTGCCGAGCTGGATCGCAAGTATCTCGTCCTGCGCACCGGTTACACGCGTGGATCCGGCGTGTTCGCGTTCCGGATCAAGGACATCCGGGCCGACCGGCGCAGGGGGGTCCACCTGGATACGGACGACCGTGGGCGTCTGTTCGACGCGCTGGCCTCGACCCCGACCATGGCACCGGTGCCGCTCGTGCCCCGCACGCTGGGTGAGCTCGGTACAGTCGCAGCGGCTTACGGACAGCGGGAGATGGGACGGGTCATGTGGCCCCAGCGGGTCCAGTCCGTCGTCCAGTCGCTCCCCTCGGTCCCGCAGATCCGCGCGGATCGTCGCCGGATCCCGGAGATGTACACGGCGATGCTCATGGAGGTCGGCGGGCTGTACGACCGACTCCTGGCGGCATACGTCCGTGGCGGTCGTGCGGTAGACGAGATCCGGCTGCAGTTCGATGCGGAGAGTGAGGTCATCGGCCTGTCCGGGGACCTGTGTCGGCTCCGCGAGGCCGCCGCTTCGGCGGGGATCCCCCCGGCAAGTGACGGCTTCACCACCTTGACCGGTTTGGGCGCCTCGATCGACGGAGTCTGGGCCGAGGTCGTGGAGCGGGCGGTCGCGTTTCGCGAGCTGGTCGAGTCGGTGGAGTCCCGTGCAGCAGCCGCCGCGGAGCAGGCGGAGCGACTCGCCGGAATCGCCAGGGAGAACGGAGTTCGCCCGCCCTCGTCGCAGTACCGGCCCACGCAGGCGGACCTTGCAGCCGAGCATCTGGCAGCCCGTGCGGGTGACCGGATGCTCTCGACGGAAGCGATGCGACGTTTGCGGGGGCAGATCGACCCGGATCGGTAGCGCTGCACCCGGCGGGGCGGGGTCCCGAACAGGCTGCGCACTGCGTACGGTGGAGGCATCTTGTTCGTGACCGGGAAGGACGCCGCGCGTGGGATTCGCCAACCGCTTCTGGAAGCTGATGGGCTCCACTCAGGGCAGGGACACCTCGCGCGCGCAGAGCGCTGTCGAGGCCTCGCACGGGTTCGATGAGTGGGCGGCGGGATTGGCCGACGACGAGTTCGCCGACACCGCGCACGGTCTCAGACTCTTCGGCGAATCCGCGGAGGATCTCGCCCGCTTCCTCGCACTGGCGCGAGAAGCGGCGTCGCGAACTGTCGACCTACGGCCGTTCGATGTTCAATTGCAGGGTGCCCTGCGGATGTTCGCGGGCGACGTCGTGGAGATGGCCACCGGCGAGGGCAAGACACTGTCCGGGGCCGTTGCGGCCGCCGGATACGCTCTCCAGGGCCATACCGTGCACGTGATCTCGGTGAATGACTACCTCGCGGTACGCGACGCCCGGTGGATGGGGCCGATGCTGGAGCTGTTCGGGCTGACCGTCGGACATGTCACGGAGTTGTCGACGCGGGAGGAGCGCCGCGCGGCCTACGCCTGTGACGTCACATACGGCTCGGTATCGGAAATCGGATTCGACGTCCTTCGCGAGCAGCTGGTCACCGACCCGGCTGATCTGATATCCCCGGCGACAGACGTCGCAATCGTCGACGAGGCCGATTCGGTGCTGGTGGACGAGGCGCTGGTCCCGCTCGTGCTCGCCGGCTCCACCTCGGGTGAGGCGCCCACAGGAGAGGTTCTGGCGGCGGTCCGCAAGCTGCGCCCGGGCCGCCATTACGAGATTGACTCGGAGCGTCGCAACATCTTTCTCACCGATGACGGTGCGGCGGCGATCGAGACCGAGTTGGGGATAGACGATCTCTACGACGTGGATCATGTGGGGACCACGCTGGTCCAGGTCAACGTGGCTCTGCACGCATGCTTCCTGCTGCGCCGGGATGTCGACTACATCGTCCGGGACGGCAGAGTCCAGTTGATCAACGCCTCCCGGGGACGGGTGGCCGAGCTGCAGCGTTGGCCTGACGGTCTCCAGGCCGCCGTGGAGGCGAAGGAGGAGGTGGCAGTCTCCGAAGCCGGAAAAATCCTCGACAGCATCACCGTCCAGGCCTTCATCGGTCGCTACACCAAGGTGTGCGGGATGACAGGCACCGCGTTGGCGGCCGGCGCCCAGTTGCGCGAGTTCTACTCGTTGGGGGTGTCACAGATCGAACCGAACCGGCCGAACATCCGGTTCGACGAGGCCGACCGCACCTACATCGATTCCGACAGCAAGACCAGGGCGCTGGTCGAGCACATCGCCTCCGTGCACGCCACCGGACAGCCCGTACTCGTGGGAACACACGATGTGGCCGAGTCCGAGGACCTGGCGGCGCGACTGGCGGAGAAGGGCGTGGAGTGCGCGGTCCTCAACGCCAAGAATGACGAGGAAGAGGCTGCGATCATCGCCGAGGCCGGCAACATCGGGCACGTGACCGTGTCCACCCAGATGGCCGGCCGCGGCACCGACATCCGCCTGGGTGGTTCCGACGAATCGCGCCGAGACGAGGTGGTGGAACTCGGCGGACTGCACGTCGTGGGTACGGGGCGGCACCGCACCGAACGCCTGGACAACCAGCTTCGCGGACGAGCAGGTCGTCAGGGGGACCCGGGGAGTTCGGTGTTCTTCGCGGCGATGGACGATCCGGTGGTCACCTCGGCACTAGAGCCGGAGAAGCTGCCCACGTCGCACGACCGGATATCCGGTCAGCTCAAGGGCAACCGCGGCCGCGACGCCGTGGATCATGCGCAGCGGGTCACTGAAGGTCAGATGCTGGAGATCCACTCCAATACGTGGCGCTACAGTCGGCTGCTCGCCGAGCAACGCGACATCCTCTCCGAGCGGCGCTCGGCGCTTCTGTTGTCGGAGAAGGCGTTCGAGGAGCTCACTGAGTATGACCCGCAGCGCAGCGCACAGCTGGTCGAGGCGCACGGCCGGAACGCCGTCGTCCAGGGCTGCCGGGAGATCATGCTCTGGCACCTGGACAGCGGGTGGGCACAGCACCTCGAGGCGATGAACGACGTCCGGGAATCGATCCATCTCCGTGCGCTCGGACGGGAGAACCCGCTGGACGAGTTTCACCGGATCGCGATCGATCACTTCCGCGATCTCGCCTCTGACGCGGTCTCCGAGGCGGAGAAGACCTTCGCCGAGATCGAGTTCACCGACTCAGGTGTGGATCTGGACGCCAATGACATGGCTCGGCCCACGTCGACCTGGACCTACATGGTTCATGACAACCCGATGGCGGCCGGCGGCAATGTCTTCTCCGGGATGATGTCCACCTTCCGATGAGCGCGGCACGTGAGGGCAGGCGCGAAACGGATCTGCGTGAATGGCGGACCGGCGAAGGCAAGGTTCTCGGCGCCAAGATCCCACCCCCGCGGGGAGGGCACCTCTCGGCTGCCGTCCCCCCGGGTCTGGGCCAGGAGGGGCCGCCACGCGACCCCGGACTGAGCGACAGGTTCTGGACGCTACCCAACGCGATCTCCCTGGCGCGTATCGCGCTCATCCCGGTGATGGTCGTCGCGGTCCTCGTGTGGGATGCCCCCACGTTGGCCCTGTGGATTCTCGGAGTCGTCGTCGTCTCCGATTGGCTCGACGGCAAGATCGCGCGCTTGTGGAACATGCGGTCCACCTGGGGCGCGCGACTCGACCCGCTCGCCGACCGGATCCTCGTCGCGGTGGTCCCGGTGACCTTCGTCATCGCCGGGTACATCCCCGTGTGGGTGGTGGTGGTGCTGCTGGCGCGCGACGTGCTCCTCGTGGCGACCCTTCCGGTCTACCGACGACGCGGGCTGGAGCCCGAGGTGACGTACCTGGGCAAGGCCGCGACGTTCGCCCTGTTCTGGTCGCTTCCGCTCCTCCTGGCGGGCAACACCGGCGTCGTCGGTGCGGACGGTTTGTTGATCGTCGGCGAGGCGTGCCTCTACTGGGGGATGGGTCTCTACGCGTGGAGTGGGGGCATTTATGTCTGGCAGGCCCGCAGAATAGCCGTCGCCATTCCCCCTCGTCGTGTCGGATCGGCTGATGTGGGACGGTCCGACGGTGTGTAATGTCGCCAGTTGGAATTCTTAGAGAGCGACTCGAGAAGGGCACGTCAGTGAGCGATCAGAACATCCCCGACCAGCTCCGGTACACCGATGAGCACGAGTGGGTGGAGCGGGTGTCGGACACCCGAGTCCGTATCGGCATCACCGAATACGCTCAGTCCAAGCTCGGGGACATCGTCTTTGTGCAGCTCCCCGATGTGGGAAGCGAGACCGAGTCCGGTGAGCCCTTCGGCGAGGTCGAGTCGCCGAAGAGCGTCTCGGACCTCTTCGCGCCGCTCACCGGCAAGGTCGTCGAGGTCAACACCGCGCTCGAGGCCTCGCCCGAGCTGGTCAACTCCGATCCCTACGGCGAGGGCTGGATCATCGTCCTGGAGATCTCGGACGCCGAAGACCTCGAGGGGCAGCTCGAGCAGACCCTGGACTCGGACGGGTACGCCAAGATCACGGAGTCCTGAGCCGGCGGCAGGGCCGCCCCCGGCCCCGCGGACAGAGAGTCCGACATAGAATAAATCACAGCGCACCGCGAGCCCCACACTCGGGCTCAGACGAGGAGAGACGAACGTGACCGAGAACAAGAACATGCCCGAGGCGACCGCCGAGACCACCTCCGTGTTCCGTGCCGAGCTCCTCAACGAAACCGATCAGCAGGCGGCCCAGTCGGATTCGACCGTGACCGGTGTCGAGGGGCTGCCCGAGGGGCAGGCGCTGTTGGTGGTCAAGCGTGGCCCCAACGCGGGTTCGCGGTTCCTTCTGGATCAGGCCACCACGTCCGCCGGTCGGCACCCGGACAGCGACATCTTCCTCGACGACGTGACGGTGAGCCGTCGCCACGCCGAGTTCCGCAGCGAGGGCGGCAGCTTCACCGTGGTGGACGTGGGCTCGCTGAACGGCACCTACGTCAACCGTGAGCCGGTCGATTCCGCGTCGCTCTCCAATGGCGACGAGGTCCAGATCGGTAAGTTCCGTCTGGTGTTCCTGACGGGTACGCCCGGGCAGTGACCGCTGCCGGCCACGGCGCCTCCGAAGAGGAGTTCCTCTCCATCGGAGGCGTTATCGCACTTCTCGTCCCGGAGTTTCCGGACCTCACGGTGTCGAAGGTCCGCTTCCTCGAGAACGAGGGTCTGGTCACTCCGGAGCGCACCCCGAGCGGATACCGGCGCTTCAGCGCAGAGGATCGTGAGCGTCTCCGGTACATCCTGACCGCCCAGCGTGACCGTTACCTTCCGCTCAAGGTGATTCGACAGGAGCTGGACGCACTCGACGCGGCCATCGCGGACGGTTCCACAACGGCCCTGCTGCCCCGTCCGGGGTCGGAGGGGGTCCCGGGTTCGGAGCCGGACGATTTCCGCAGCGACACACTCAGAAGGCTCACGCGGGAGAACGTGGTCGAACAATCCGGCGTGGGTGCTGAGTTGGTCGATTCGCTGATCGACGCCGGGCTCATCGTGCCGGGCCCCGGAGGCTTTTTCGACCCGGAGGCCGTACTGATCGCACGTACTGCCCACGACCTGGGCGTCCACGGTGTGGATGTGCGTCATCTGCGCGGTTTCCGGACGGCAGCTGATCGTCAGACCGGGCTCATCGAGCAGATCGCCGGGCCTGTCGCTCGGCAGGGTGACGCCGATGCGCGGGACCGTGCCGCCGAGCTCGCGAGAGAGATCGCGGCGCTGTCGGTGGCGCTGCATTCGACGCTCGTGACGGTGGCGGTCCGCCACGCGCTCGAATCCTGAAGGCGCCCGGTCGCCAGCCAGGGCCAGCTCCGTTCGCCGAATATCGGTTCGGGGTTACGCTGGAGACAGTCGAGAGGCGGAGACAATGGGGAGCAACATGCGTGAGGTCGACGTGGTCGGGATCCGTTTCGAGGAGCCCGAGTACGCGCCCGTCCTGATCCTGCACGAGAAGGAAGGGGGCCGGTATGTGGCGATCTGGATCGGAGCGTCCGAAGCCGCCGCGATCAGTCTTCAGCAGCAGGGTGTGCAGCCGAGTCGGCCGCTGACCCACGATCTGGTGGCAACGCTCCTGGAGACGTTCTCCCACTCGCTGGAGCAGGTCGAGATCGTCGGGGTGTCGGAGGGGACGTTTCTCGCGGAGTTGGTTTTCGGCACCACGCGGGTCTCCGCCCGGCCGTCGGATGCGGTCGCCGTGGCGTTGCGTACCTCGTCGCCGGTGCTGGTGAGTCGCGAGGTCCTCGACGAGGTCGGAATCTCGCTTGTGGAGCAGGGCGAGGAGGAGGTCGAGGCGTTCCGGGAGTTTCTCGACCACGTGAGTCCGGATGATTTCCTCGGCGGTGGCGGTCCTGCTGAAGAGCCTGGAAGTGGCTCGTCCTGAGTGTTTCGACCTGCGGTTTTGCCAGTCACACGAGTCACTCGGCCACCATCTCGCAGGTGGCGGCAGACTCTAAAGTTCAACTTGAGGTTGAGGATTACCGCGTGTCCTATTGATCGGCGGGCACAGCAGACATAGCGTTGCCCTCAGTGAACTACACCGATGGTGTTCACGCGTCCAGGAGCCGGGTTTTGAAGCCCGGTACAGTGCGGCCACGAAGGTGGCGGCACCCACAGCTTGAGGGAGCAAACGTGGCCGACCACACCCGGGTTCCGGAGCCGACTGTCGTCACCGACACCGAGAGTCTTCTCGCAGACGCGAGCGAGGCCACGCAGGCCTCCTTCGACGAGGTGCAGCCCGGCCTGTTCCCGGATGACGGCATCCCGGACGGGTCCAGCGGATACCGCGTGCCGATCGCGTGCCAGATCGCCGGTATCACCTACCGTCAGCTCGACTACTGGGCTCGTACTGATCTGGTTGTCCCCTCGATCCGTAACGCCGCGGGATCGGGTAGTCAGCGTCTGTACTCATTCAAGGACATCCTCGTCCTGAAGATCGTCAAGCAATTGCTGGACACCGGCATCTCGTTGCAGAACATCCGGAAGGCCGTTGATCAGATCCGGTCCCGTGGTGTCGAGGATCTGGCCACGATCACACTGTTCTCCGACGGACGTACGGTATTCGAGTGCACCTCCAAGGAGGAGGTGTTCGACCTCCTGCAGGGTGGTCAGGGCGTGTTCGGTATCGGGATCGGAGGGGCGATGCGTGAGCTGGCCGGGTCGATCTCGGAGTTTCCGGCCGAGACTGTCTCGGAGGATGACGTCGTGGCACCGGTCGAGGACGAACTGGCGGCTCGTCGCCGTGCGCGCGCATCGAGGCGTACCGGTTAGTCTCCACACGTCGTCTAGACTCGGGGACGCGTTCACTCGACTCACGGGAGAGTCCCGCGGTTTCGTGTCGCGGGCGCCGAAGGAGCAACTCCTCTCCGAGAATCTCTCAGGCACCCGGACCGTGTAGTCCACGAGCGCCTCTGGAGAGCGGTGGAATCGACCACCCGCCCACGGGGAAAGTCGGCCGGCATGTCCGGGCCGGCGAATCTCTCAGGCGCCGGCGTACGCCCGGCAGGGGACAGAGCGGAGAGGGTAGCACCGGCCCGCCGGCCGCCCGTCCCGGGTGGCCCCGCCCTTCGAGGAGCACCTGTGACGACGACCCCCCACACCGCCCGGACCGGAGGCGAATTCGTCTCCCGTCATCTGGGCCCGGACGACGACGGGCTCGCCCGCATCCTGGACACCATCGGGGTGTCGTCTCTGGACGAACTCGCGGAGAGGGCTTTCCCGTCGGTGATCGTCGACGAGGTCGGCTCCGACGGTCGCGCGGCCGGCATCGATGCGCTCCCGGAGCCGCTTTCCGAGGCCGACACCCTCGCGGCGCTGCGTGCACTGGCGGATCGCAACACGGTGGCGGTGTCGATGATCGGTCAGGGGTACTACGACACGATCACCCCGCCGGTCCTCATCCGCAATATCATCGAGAGCCCCGCGTGGTACACGGGCTACACCCCGTATCAGCCGGAGATCAGCCAGGGGCGGCTCGAGGCGCTGCTCAATTTCCAGACGATGGTCTCCGACCTGACCGGAATGGATATGGCGAACGCCTCCATGCTGGACGAGGGCACCGCGGCGGCCGAGGCAATGACGATGCTGCGGCGTGCGAACCGTTCGTCGAAGAGTCACCGCTTCGCCGTCGACGTCGACATCTTCCCCCAGACCGCGGCGATCCTCGCCACTCGCGCCGAGCCGCTGGGCATCGAGATCGTCACCGCCAATCTCGTCGACGGCGGACTGCCGGAGGGCGAGTTCTTCGGTGCCCTCGTTCAGACGCCCGGCGCGTCGGGCCGGGTCGCGGACGTCTCCAAGCTGATCGAGGAGTGCCACGAGCGCGGCGTGATGGTTGCCGCGGGAGTGGATCTGCTGTCGGCCACCGTTCTGACCCCGGCGGGGGAGAAGGGTGCGGACGCATGCTTCGGCACCACTCAGCGCTTCGGCGTGCCGATGGGTTTCGGTGGGCCGCACGCCGGTTTCCTTGCCTGCCGGACCGCTCACGCGCGTAACCTGCCCGGGCGTCTGGTGGGCGTGTCGACGGACGCGGACGGACGTGTCGCGTACCGGCTCGCGTTGCAGACGCGGGAGCAGCACATCCGTCGGGACAAGGCCACATCGAACATCTGCACCGCGCAGGTACTGCTCGCCGTGCTCGCCGCGATGTACGCCTCCTACCACGGCGCCGAGGGACTCACCGCGATCGCACGGCGCGTCCATGCTCATGCGGCGGTGTTGGCGGACGGACTCGTGATGGCCGGTGTCGAGGTGGTCCACGACGACTTCTTCGACACCGTTCTGGCCCGGGTCCCGGGCCGCGCCGACGAGGTGCTCGCGGCAGCGGCCGAGCGCGGCGTCAACCTGTGGAAGGTCGACGACGACCACGTGTCCGTTTCCTGTGACGAAGCCACGACCGGGGATCACGTCTCCCTCGTGCTCGAGGCCTTCGGCGGCAGGGTCGCGGACGTGGCCGACGCCGCAGGCCTCGAGGTGATGGTGGATCCGAACTACGGTGACCGGACGAGCACGTTCCTCGAGCACGAGGCGTTCGTGCGCTACCGCACCGAGACCGCGATGCTTCGCTACCTGCGCACGCTGTCGGACAAGGACATGGCCCTGGATCGCACCATGATCCCGCTCGGGTCCTGCACGATGAAACTCAACGCGACCACCGAGATGGAGCCCATCACGTGGCCCGAATTCAACCGGCTGCACCCGTTCGCGCCAGCGGATCAGAACGCCGGTATCCGGCAGCTGGTCGCCGACGTCGAGCAGTGGCTTGTGGATATCACCGGCTACGCGGCGGTGAGCCTGCAGCCGAACGCAGGCAGCCAGGGTGAGTACGCGGGCCTGCTCGCGATCAGCGCCTACCACCGCTCGCGGGGGGACCATGACCGCAGGGTGTGTCTCATCCCGTCCTCGGCCCACGGCACCAATGCCGCGTCGGCCGTGATGGCGGGGATGAAGGTCGTGGTGGTCAAGTGTCGTGAGAACGGTGACGTGGACGTCGACGACCTCAAGGCCAAGGTCGACAAGCATGCGTCGGAGCTCTCGGCGATCATGATCACCTACCCGTCGACGCACGGTGTGTACGAGCACGACATCGAGGAGATCTGCGCGATCGTCCACGATGCCGGCGGTCAGGTGTACATCGATGGTGCCAACCTCAACGCGCTCGTCGGAGTGGCCCGTCCCGGGCGCTTCGGCGGCGACGTGAGCCATCTCAACCTCCACAAGACTTTCTGTATCCCGCACGGTGGCGGCGGACCGGGCGTCGGCCCGGTTGCTGTGGCCGAGCACCTGCGCGAGTTCCTCCCGGGACACCCGTACGAGGAGGGGCTGGGCGCGGGAGGTGTGGTGTCGGCGGCACCCTTCGGCTCGGCGTCGATCCTGCCGATCACCTGGGCGTACATCCGCATGATGGGTGCAGACGGACTTCGTCGGGCCACGCTCACCGCGATCGCCAGCGCCAACTACCTGGCGCGCCGGATCGGTGAGCACTTCCCGGTGCTCTACTCGGGTGAGGGCGGCTGGGTCGCCCACGAGTGCATCCTCGACATCCGCCCGCTGATCGATTCGGTGGGTATCTCGATCGACGATGTGGCCAAGAGGCTCGCCGACTACGGATTCCACGCGCCCACGATGAGCTTCCCGGTCCCAAACACCCTCATGGTGGAGCCCACGGAGAGTGAGGATCTCGCCGAGCTCGACGCGTTCTGCGACGCGATGGCGGCCATTCGTGCCGAGATCGACAAGGTGGCGGGGGGCGAGTGGCCGGTCGAGGACAATCCGTTGCGCGGTGCTCCGCACACCGCGGAGAGCGTGTCCGCGGACGAGTGGACCCATCCCTACCCGCGCAGCGTGGCGGGCTACCCTCTCGGGTCCACCTGGCGTCCCAAGGTGTGGCCTGCGGTCCGTCGTATCGACGGGGCGTATGGCGACCGCAACCTGGTGTGCTCGTGCCCGCCGCTCGAGGCGTTGGCCGAGGACTGACGTCGCAGCCGGTCCGGCGTTGTCGTACCCACGTGCCACTGTGCAGGTATGACCACGACCGGACCGGCTCCCATTCCACCGCTTCCCGTGGCCTGCGCCGAATGGTGCCGTGCACAGCCGCCGGCACTCCTGGTTGCTGACGAGTACGTGGAGATCGATCTCGATCTGTGGAATCTCCGGCTGGCGGAGAAGGGCGTCGATCTCCGACTCGTCGGCAGCGGGCCGGACGGCGGCCGGGTGGAGACCGGTTCCGGGTACCTGAGGCGCAGTGATCTGTGGGCGGCCGGCCGCCGCGCCCGGGGCAGTCTGGAAGAGGCTGTGGTCGCGCTCTACATGTGCTCCGCGTGGCTCTCCTCTCACCCGACGCGCTCAGGGATCCGGCGGGGACTGCCGGATTTCCGGGTACCGGAACGCGACCGGGCGGGATGGCGATCGGCGTCCTCGCACGGCTACCCGCTCGTCTTACACGAGGTCGTGGACTGGCTCGACGCCCCGGCGGAAGCGATGAGCCTGCTCAAGCACGGCGCCCCGGAGGGGCGGGCCGGCCAGGGCGTGCCAGACCTCGGGTATCCGCTCGCATCGCTCTACCTGTCGTCACTGGCGATGGCGTGGTCGGATCAGCCCGTCGTTCCGGTCGACCCCGCGGGTATCGGCACGTTGATCCACGCGGGGTGGACCGAGGTCGACTCGGCCGCGCGTATGACCCCCCGCCGGTACCAGCGCTATCTGGACCTGGTCGAGACATGGGCCGTCCAGGCCGGTGTCGAGGCCCTGGTGGTGGAGATGTGGCTGGTCAGGCGATGGCATCAGCGCCGTGCGCAGGTCGGCACCACTGACCCGGCGAGTGCGCCCCGTGGACGACCATCGCACTGATCCAGA
>CAMNYG010000004.1 GCA_946570335.1 uncultured Dietzia sp.
CGCACCCGCCCGAGGCGGTCGCCGGTGTCGACCCCGCACCGGTACCGGACCACCGCATCCGCGATCACGGCCCGGGCCCGGACCACGACCACTGGCCCGACGCAGAAATTTCCGAGAACCGACTCGGGGTCCTCCTCGCAGGCGTCGACCCGGCGTCCCTTCCCGTCGACCTCGCCCACGAACTCGACGACGTGACCGACCGGGTCGCGATGGCTCGCCGCTTCTACAACGATGCCGTCCGCGACACCCGAAGCCTGCGCGAGCAGATGATCGTCCGGATACTGAAACTGGCGGGGCGGGCACCGATGCCGGATTACGTCGAACTCGTCGACACGCCCCCGCCGGGGGGCTGAGGAGCAGTCGGCCCGGGGCGGCGGTTGGGGTGACCGGATGAGGGCAACATACACTGGTTACCCATCACACGTCGTCTGAGCCAGGAAGGCCTATTCGTGAGCGAGTCGAGCGAGAACACCACCGGAACCGCACGCGTCAAGCGGGGCATGGCCGAGATGCTCAAGGGCGGCGTCATCATGGACGTCGTCACCGCCGAACAGGCCAAGATCGCCGAGGACGCCGGAGCGGTCGCCGTCATGGCCCTCGAGCGAGTTCCCGCCGACATCCGCGCCCAGGGCGGGGTCGCCAGGATGAGCGACCCCGACCTGATCGACGGCATCATCGAGGCCGTGTCCATCCCGGTCATGGCCAAGGCCCGCATCGGCCATTTCGTCGAGGCCCAGATCCTCCAGTCCCTCGGGGTGGACTTCGTCGACGAATCCGAGGTGCTGACCCCGGCCGACTACACCAATCACATCGACAAGTTCAGCTTCGACGTGCCGTTCGTCTGTGGCGCCACCAACCTCGGCGAGGCACTGCGCCGCATCACCGAGGGTGCGGCGATGATCCGCTCCAAGGGCGAGGCCGGCACCGGTGACGTCTCCAACGCGACCACCCACATGCGTCAGATCCGTCAGCAGATCCGTGCACTGTCGAGCCTGCCGTCCGACGAGCTGTATGTCGCGGCCAAGGAGCTCCAGGCTCCGTACGACCTCGTCAAGGAGGTCGCGCAGACCGGAAAGCTGCCCGTGGTCCTGTTCACCGCCGGTGGCATCGCCACCCCGGCCGACGCCGCGATGATGATGCAGCTCGGCGCCGAGGGCGTGTTCGTGGGCTCGGGCATCTTCAAGTCCGGCAACCCGTCCGAGCGCGCCAAGGCGATCGTCAAGGCGACCACCTTCCACGACGACCCGGACACCCTCGCGGGCATCTCCCGCGGGCTCGGTGAAGCCATGGTCGGCATCAACGTCGACGACATCCCGGAGCCGCACCGCCTCGCCGAGCGCGGCTGGTGATCCGGGGCGGGGCGTCGTCCGCAGAGGACGTGACGCCCCGCCCGGTGTCACCGCGAGAATCCGCCCGCCCGGGCCCCACCGACTCGCCGTCGGGGTCCGGGCGGGCTCTGTTGTCGGGCCGCGCGCGCGGCATCGCTACGATCGGACTATGAACGCACACTCCGACCGGGGTCGGTGACCCGCGATGGCCAAGATCGAGGACATCCTCGACATCGAACGATTGGACCGTGACCTCTACCGCGGGGCCGCGATCAGCACCCACCTCCAGCGAACCTTCGGCGGCCAGGTGGCCGGCCAGACGCTGACCGCGGCGGTCCGGACGGTGGACGACGACAAGCACGTCCACTCGCTGCACGGCTACTTCATCCGCCCCGGTATCCCCGACGTTCCCACGATCTTCCAGGTGGACCGGCTGCGCGACGGCCGCAGTTTCGCGACCCGGCGTGTCACGGCGATCCAGGAGGGCGAAGCGATCTTCTCCATGTCCGCCTCGTTCCACCTGATCGGACAGGACGGTATCGAGCACCAGGATTCGATGCCCCGGGTGATCGATCCCGAGGAGATCGCCGTACCGACTTATGAGGATCTGGACGAGACGCACCGGGTGTTCATCGACGAGTGGGCCCAGTGGGACATCCGGATCGTGCCCAGGGACCGGCTCGAGACGCTCTCCTCGCTGGCCGCGCAGCAGCGGGTGTGGTTCCGGTGTGTCGACACGCTGCCCGACGATCCCAATTTCCACGTCTGCACGCTCGCCTACATGTCCGACATGACGTTGCTGGGTTCGGCGAAGATCCCGCACCCCGATGAGCCGACACAGGACGCCTCACTCGACCACGCGATGTGGTTCATGCGGCCGTTCCGCGCGGACGACTGGCTGCTGTACGACCAGACGTCGCCGTCGGCGTCCGCGGGACGGACCCTCACCCAGGGCCGCATCTTCAACCGTGCCGGTCAGCTCG
This sequence comes from uncultured Dietzia sp., assembly GCA_946570335.1. Lineage (GTDB taxonomy): Bacteria > Actinomycetota > Actinomycetes > Mycobacteriales > Mycobacteriaceae > Dietzia. The sequence goes on from CAMNYG010000004.1 coordinate 2,312, forward strand.
TGGCGGCCGTGACCCAGGAGGGCCTGTCCCGGCGGCTGCGTCCGGGGGCACAGTCGTTCCCGCTGGACCTCACCGGGGCGGACGAGCACACCGAGTCGGCGACCGGCCGGTGAGCCGGCCGGCCCCCACGATCGGAGTCCTCGCCCTCCAGGGTGACGTACTCGAACACCTACGACACCTGGAGGAGGCCGGGGCGCGTGCCATCCGCGTGCGTCGTCGGTCGGAACTCGACGCCGTCGACGGACTCGTGCTGCCCGGCGGGGAGTCCACGGCGATGAGCCGGCTGCTCGACGTGTACGACATGTACGACCCCGTGGCCGAACGAATCTCTTCGGGGATGCCCGTCTTCGGCTCGTGCGCGGGCATGATCCTGCTCGCCACGGACGTGCTCGACACGCGCGCCGACGCCACCTGGTTCTCCGCGATCGACATGACGGTCCGACGTAACGCCTTCGGAAGGCAGGTGGATTCCTTCGAGACCGACCTCGTCGTCGACCCTCTCGGACCCGAACCACTGCGCACGGTGTTCATCCGCGCACCGTGGGTCGAGACCGTCGGCCCCGAGGTGGAGGTGCTCGCCAGGGTCCGCGCGTCCGACGGCCGCGACCACGTGGTCGCGGTGCGGCAGGGCGACGCCCTGGCGACGTCCTTCCACCCCGAGGTGACCACTGACGTTCGGGTGCACCGATACTTCCTCGACATGGTTCGCGCCGCGACCTCGTAGACTGGGTGGTCAGCGAGACCTCGCGCCGGGATACGCACGCTGCGCTTCCCGGACCCAGACACACCCCCGGAGGGCGGAAAAACACATGGCAGGCCATTCCAAGTGGGCCACCACCAAGCACAAGAAGGCGGCTATCGACGCCAAGCGCGGCAAGCTCTTCGCCAAGCTGGTCAAGAACATCGAGGTGGCAGCCCGCACCGGCGGGGGCGACCCGGCCGGCAACCCCACGCTCTTCGACGCCATCCAGAAGGCCAAGAAGAATTCTGTCCCCGCGGACAACGTCGAGCGGGCGCGGAAGCGCGGTGCCGGCGAGGAGGCTGGCGGCGCCGAGTGGGAGACCATCATGTACGAGGGCTACGGCCCGAACGGCGTGGCCCTGCTGATCGAGTGTCTGACCGACAACCGCAACCGCGCGGCCAGTGAGGTGCGCGTCGCGATGACCCGTAACGGCGGCAATCTCGCCGACCCTGGGTCGGTGGCGTACATGTTCGCCCGCAAGGGCGAGATCGTGCTGGACAAGGGGGAGCTCACCGAGGACGACGTCCTCATGGCGGTTCTCGACGCCGGCGCGGAGGAGGTCAATGACCTCGGTGAGCAGTTCGAGGTGGTCTGCGAGCCCACCGACCTGGTCCAGGTGCGCAGTGCGCTCCAGGAGGCCGGGATCGACTACGAGTCGGCGGAGTCCGGTTTCCGCGCCTCGGTCGAGGTGACCGTCGATGCCGACGGCGCGAGCAAGGTGTTCGCACTCATCGACGCGCTCGAGGACTCGGACGACGTCCAGAACGTCTACTCGAACATCGACGTACCCGACGACGTGCTCGCCGCGCTCGACGCCTGACGGTCGGACCACTGGTAGAGTCTCGAACGTAGGTTCTACCGGCGTTCGGCGAGAGGTCGTTATGCGTGTCATGGGTGTGGACCCGGGTTTGACCCGGTGCGGGCTCGCCTTGATCGAGACCGCGCCGGGACGCTCCGTTGTGGCATTGGATGTCGACGTGGTGCGCACGACCGCCGAGGAGCCGTTGGAACGTCGGCTTCGCGCGGTGCATGCCGTTGCCGACGAATGGATGGGTATCCACGGTCCGGACGTCGTGGCGATCGAGCGCGTCTTCGCCCAGAACCAGGTCTCCACGGCCATGGGCACGGCTCAAGCGGCCGGGGTCGTCGCGCTCGCGGCCGCCTATCGTGACATCCCGGTCGCCTTCCACACCCCGTCCGAGGTCAAAGCGGCGATCACCGGTAGCGGACGAGCGGACAAGAAGCAGATGACGCTCATGATCACCCGGATCCTGGGGCTGCAGAAGCCGCCGAGTCCGGCGGATGCCGCGGACGCGCTCGCCCTGGCCGTGTGTCACAGCTGGCGGGCCCCTATGCAGGGACGTGTCGCCTCGCACAGTGCCGAAGTCGCCCGTACGCGAGCGGGGTTCGAGGCCAAGGTCGCGGCGGCGCGTGCCGCCGTCGACTCCAGGGGCGTGCGGGGTGGCAGTGCCGCCGCGGACCAGGAACGTGCCCGGGCAGCCGCCCGGGGGATGGCTCGAACGAAGGGAGTGCGCTGGTGATCGCGTCTATCCGCGGCGTCGTGGCGGAGATCGGGCTGGACCGCTGCGTGGTGGAGACCGGGGGCGTCGGAGTGCTGGTGCACACCACCCCGGCTGCGCTCGCGGGCCTGCGGCGTGGTTCGGAGGGGATGCTCCACACCGAACTCGTCGTGCGGGAGGATTCCATGACCCTCTACGGTTTCGATTCGGTGGAGGCCCGGCGGCTCTTCCTCAAGGTTCAGACAGTGTCCGGCGTCGGGCCCCGTCTGGCGCTCGCGATCCTTGCCACCCTCGAACCGAACGAGCTGATCCGGGCACTCGGAACCGGCGACGTCAAGTCGTTGACCAGGGTCCCCGGCGTGGGTAAGCGCACCGCGGAGCGAATGGTGCTCGAACTCAAGGACAAGGTGGGACCGATCGCCGGTGACAGCGGGGACGCGACCGCCGAAGTCACGCCCACCGCGCCCGCAGGCACCGAGGTCGCCGAGGCACTCGAGGGATTGGGGTTCTCTGCAGCGGAGGCCGAGAAGACCGCCGCCGCCGTGCTCGCGTCGGATCCGGGGCTCGGCGCTGCTGAAGCACTCCGTCTGGCGCTCAAGTCGCTCGGGAAGCGCTGATGGCGGATCCGTACCTCGACCCGGGCGAGGGCGCGGACGGCGAATTGTCTGCGTCGCTGACCCCGTTCGACTCGGACGTCGAGGGGGCGCTACGGCCGCGGAACCTCGGCGAGTTCATCGGTCAGGAGACCGTTCGAGAGCAGCTCGACCTGGTCCTGACCGCCGCCACCCGGCGAGGGGTTGTTCCCGACCACCTCCTCTTCTCCGGCCCTCCCGGCCTGGGAAAGACCAGCCTGGCGATGATCGTGGCCGCCGAACTCGGCGGCTCGCTCCGCATCACATCCGGCCCGGCCCACGAGCGTCCCGGCGACCTCGCGGCGATGCTCTCGAACCTCATCGAGGGGGACGTGCTGTTCATCGACGAGATCCACCGCATCGCCAGGCCGGCGGAGGAGATGCTGTACCTCGCGATGGAGGACTTCCGGATCGACATCATGGTGGGCAAGGGGCCTGGCGCCACCTCGATCCCTCTCGAGATCGCCCCGTTCACTCTCGTCGGAGCCACCACCAGATCAGGTGCGCTGACCGGCCCGCTACGGGACCGGTTCGGGTTCACGGCGCTCATGGACTTCTACGCGGACCAGGATCTGGCGCGAATTGTCACCAGAGCTGCGGATATCCTCGCGATTCCCGTGGATCCCGACGCCGCACTCGAGATCGCCGGGAGGTCCCGGGGTACGCCCCGGATAGCCAATCGGCTGCTCAGGCGCGTTCGGGATTTTGCCGAGGTGCGCGCCGACGGTCATATCACCGTCCCCGTGGCGCGAGCGGCTCTCGAGGTCTACGAGGTCGACGAACTCGGGCTGGACAGGCTCGACCGCGCGGTGCTCCGGGCGCTACTGGTGCAGCATGAAGGGGGCCCGGTCGGTCTGAGCACGCTGGCTGTCGCCGTGGGGGAGGAGGCCAACACCCTCGAGGAAGTGTGCGAGCCCTTCCTCGTCCGCGCCGGGCTCCTCGCCCGGACCCCCCGGGGCCGGGTCGCCACCCCTGCAGCCTGGGAGCACATGGGTCTCCCACGGCCGCAGCAACGGTCAGGCGAGCCGATGTTGCCCGTCGAGATCGACGGGGGACCCGACGCCGTACGCTGAGCCGGGGGCTGGCATCCTCGGACGAGACCGTCCGTCACCCGGACCAGAACAAGGGCTTGCAGCCGCGCCGAGGCCACACCAGGAGGAGCCACATGGGACTAGAACTGCTTCTGCCGCTGATGATCATCGTGCTGATCGTGCTGATGTTCCTGCAGAGCTCCAAACAGCGTAAGGCGGTGAAGGCTCTCCGGGATATGCAGGACTCACTGGCAGTCGGGGACAAGGTGCTCACCACATCCGGAGTCCACGCCACGATCGTGTCGATCGGCGAGGAGACCCTCGGACTCGAGATCGCGCCCGGCGTGCGTACCCAGTGGGATCGTCGGGTCATCCGCGAGAAGCTCGACACGAACACCGCCCCCGGCACCGAGTCCGGCTCCGACACCTCGGGGTCTCTCTAGAGCGCTGCCCGGCAGTAGGGTGGTAGGGCCGTCCAGTCGGAGGCCCCAGACGTAACAAAGCGAGGAAGTTCCCCGTGACACCAGCTCGTTCCCGGCCCGCGGACGCGAGACCACAGCCATGGAGATTGCTGTTCAGCTTCTTCCTGGTGCTCTTCATCATCTTCATGGGTGCTTATGCGGTCGCGGACCGGGGGCTCACTCCGAAACTGGGGATCGACCTCCAGGGCGGCACGCGTGTCACACTGATCCCCAAAGGACAGCCCGCAGAAGAGGACCTGCAGCTCGCGCAGGAGATCATCCGCGACCGCGTAGACGGCCTCGGCGTGGCCGGCACCACCGTGGTGGTCGAGGGCAGCAATATCGTTCTCACCGTCCCCGGAGAGGATTCGAGCCAGGCCCGGGATCTCGGCACCACCTCGCAGCTCACGATCCGCCCTGTACTCCAGACGCAGCCCGTGGCCGAGGGCGACCTCGAGCCGGTGGACGCCGCCAAAGGCGACCGGGAAGCCGTGGCCCAGGAGGTCGCCGAGGCACGAGAGGCCAGACAGGGCGACCCCCAGCAGCTGACGGAGGCACTCGCGAGCTTCCGCTGCCCGGAACGCGATGTCCTCGCTGGTTTCGATGATCCGTCCCAGGCGTTGATCGCCTGCGGCGAGGGCGCCAAGTACGTTCTGGGACCTGTCCCGCTGCTCATCGGTGAGCCCGAGGACGGCGTCCGCCTGGACGGGCAGCAGATCGTCAAGGACTCCGTCAGCTCCGGGTTCAACCAGCAGGCGGCGAAGAACGAGGTCTCCTTCCGGTTCAACGCCGGGCCGGGTGAACAGGGGAGCGCTACCTGGTCGCAGTTGACCCAGGAGAACCTGCAGCGCCAGATCGCGATACTCCTCGACGGGTCTGTGATCAGCGCACCAGTGGTCCAAGGAGTGACGCCTGTCGGCTCCGCCACCTCGATCACGGGTGATTTCTCTCAGGATGAGGCGGCCACCCTCGCGGGCAACCTCCGCTACGGCGCGCTGCCGATCTCGTTCGAGGACCCGAACGTGGACAACGTCCCGGCGTCTCTCGGGCTCGCCTCGCTCGAGGCGGGCATCCTCGCCGGGGCGATTGGTTTCCTCCTGGTTCTCATCTACTCGGTCGTGTTCTACCGTCTGATCGGCGTGCTGGCGTTCGTCTCGCTCGTGCTGTCGTTCGTGCTGACGTACGGAATGCTGGTGTTCCTCGGATACACCGTCGACTACAGCCTCGACCTGGCCGGCATCGCCGGCCTGGTGATCGGCATCGGCATGACGGCCGATTCCTATGTCGTGTTCTTCGAGCGGATCAAGGACGAGCTACGCGACGGGCACAGATTCAGATCCGCGGTTCCCCGGGCGTGGAAGAGCGCGAGCCGGACGATCGTCACCGGCAACATGGTCAGCCTCATCGGTGCCGTGGTGCTGTATCTACTCGCGAGTGGCGAGGTTCGCGGCTTCGCGTTCACACTCGGCCTGTCGACCGTCATGGACGTGTTCGTCGCCTTCACCGTGACCTGGCCCTTGGTCTACCTCGCCTCGACCAAGGACCTGTTCTCGAAACCCTGGGCCAACGGAATGGGCCGCATGGCGAACCTCCAGGCTGCCGCCGCCGAACGCCGACGCATCGAGCGACGTGAGGAGAAGGCGGCTGAACAGGCCCGCGAGCGGGGCGTCACCGCCACCATCCGGGGCCCGGGAGGCGCTACGGCGCCCCAGCCCACGACCCGACCCGGTATCGATGAGGAGGAGGGCCGATGAGCACGCCCACCGCAGTCACCTCTGGCAGCGGCGCATCGACCCCGGAGGGGTCGAAACGCACTCTGTTCACGCGTTTGTACACAGGTACCGGTGCCTTTGCGATCGTCGCGAACCGCCGCAAGTACTACCTGCTCACCCTGGCGATCGTCGCCGTCTGCCTCGCCAGCATTCTGCTGCGCGGGTTCAGCTTCGGTATCGACTTCACGGGTGGCACCAAACTCACGATGCCCGCCGGCGACGTGGACAAGGACCGGGTCGCCGCGGTGATCGAGGAATCGGTCGGCGAAGAACCCCAGATGGTTCAGATCGTGGGCACGGGCGATGCACGGATCGTCGAGGTCGAGACACGCTTCCTCACCACTGACGAGATCGTCGCGGCCAAGACTGCGATGTTCGAGGAGTTCCAGCCGGTCGCGGCCTCCGGAGAGGTGTCCATCCAGGCGATCGGAGACTCGGCGCGAAGCGAGAGCTGGGGCGGTCAGGTCACCAAGAAGGCGTTGATCGCGCTGGGCGTCTTTCTCGTGATCGTCTTCGGATACATCGCGGTCCGCTTCGAGTGGCAGATGTCTACCGCCGCTATCGTCGCGCTACTGTTCGACGTGATCGTCACCGCCGGCATCTACTCGATCGTCGGCTTCGAGGTCACACCTGCAACCGTGATCGGTCTCCTGACGATTCTGGGCTTCTCCCTGTATGACACCGTGATCGTTTTCGACAAAGTCGAGGAGAACACCAGAGGACTCAGACACACGGCGAGCCACACCTATGCCGAAGAGGCGAACCTGGGCGTCAACCAGACGCTGATGCGCTCGATACACACAACGGTCATCGGCATCCTGCCGCTTCTGTCGCTGATCGTGATCGCGGTGTGGCTCCTCGGAGTGGGCACACTCATGGATCTGGCCATCGTCCAGATGGTCGGCATCATCACCGGAACGTTCTCCTCGGTGTTCCTGGCCACCCCGCTTCTGGTCTCGCTCAAGGAACGCGACCCGGATATCAAACGCCAGACCGAGAAGGTGCTGGCCCGACGCGAGAAGGCCGAGGCCACCGCATGAATCAGTCCTCGTCGGTCACAGTCTCCCCGGCGATAAGCTCGTCGGTGGAGCGCCTCATGCGGCGCGTGGAGGACTTCCCCTCCGCCGGGGTGCAGTTCTGCGACCTCACCCCGGTGCTCGCCGATCCGGACGGCTTCGACGCGGTCGTCCACGGGCTGGTCGCCGGACATGAAGTCGGGTCCGTCGACTATGTCGCGGGACTGGATGCCCGGGGCTTCCTCCTGGCCGGCGCCGTGGCCGTACGGCTGCACACCGGTGTGCTCGCGATCCGCAAGGCGGGCAAGCTCCCACCTCCGGTGCACTCACGCTCCTACGAGCTCGAATACGGAGCGGCCACTCTGGAACTCCCCGCTGACGGGCTGGACCTGCGGGGTAAGCGGGTACTGGTCGTGGACGACGTACTCGCAACCGGCGGGACCCTGGGTGCGGCCGTCGGCCTGCTCGGTGACTGTGGCGCGATCGTCGCGGGCTTGTCCGTCGTTCTCGAGGTCCCCGGCCTCGGGGGGCGGGATAGACTTGCCGGTACACCGCTGACCTGCCTGACAGTCGCGTGACCACCGGCCGCTGACAGCGGCTCGATCCCCAGGGAGGAGCCGAGCATGACGCAACGACCGGATCCCGCCGGGCAACCGGGGGGAGGGACGCCCGACGGACCCGCCGGCCAGCCCCAACCCACCACACAACCACTGCCGGTGATCCCGGGGACGAGACCGTCCGCGGGGCGGCGGGTGCGGTCTCGGTGGGCCAGGCGCCTGACATCGGGGCTGACCGTCACCTCGCCCCCGGCGGTCCTCGAGCCGCTCGTCCGTGTCCATCGCATCCACCATCCCAAAGCGGACGTGGGTCTGCTCGCACGCGCGTACGCCCTTGCCGAGAGGCAACACGAGGGTGTGTACCGCAAGTCCGGCGACCCGTACATCACCCACCCGCTCGCCGTGGCGACCATCTGTGCGGAGATGGGCATGGACACCACGACCCTGGTCGCGGCTCTCCTCCACGACACCGTGGAGGACACCGACTATTCGTTGGAGCAGCTGTCCACTGATTTCGGCGGCGAGGTGGCGCACCTGGTCGACGGCGTGACCAAACTGGACAAGGTCGACTTCGGGGAAGCGGCCGAGGCCGAGACCATCCGCAAGATGATCATCGCGATGGCGCACGACCCCCGGGTCCTCGTGATCAAGGTCGCTGACCGTCTCCACAACATGCGGACCATGCGCTTCCTGCCGCCAGAGAAGCAGGCCAAGAAGGCTCGCGAGACCCTCGAGGTGATCGCGCCCCTGGCACACCGACTGGGGATGGCCACCATCAAGTGGGAACTCGAGGACCTGGCGTTCGCGATCCTCGAGCCGAAGAAGTATCAGGAGATCGTGCGTCTCGTCGCAGACCGCGCACCGAGCCGGGACGTCTATCTGGGCACGGTCACCGGCCGGGTCAACGCCGAACTGGAGAAGGCCCACATCCAGGCGACCGTCGAGGGGCGCCCCAAACACTACTGGTCGATCTATCAGAAGATGATCGTCCGGGGCCGTGAGTTCGACGAGATCCACGACCTGGTCGGTATCCGGGTGCTGTGCGAGGACGTACGCGACTGTTATGCGGCGATCGGCGTGGTGCACTCGACCTGGAAGCCCATGCCCGGCCGCTTCAAGGACTACATCGCCCAGCCGCGGTTCGGCGTGTACAGGTCACTGCACACCACTGTGATCGGCCCCGACGGCAAACCGCTCGAGATCCAGATCCGCACCCATGAGATGCACCGCAATGCCGAGTACGGCATCGCGGCCCATTGGCGATACAAGGAGACCAAGGGCAAACACCACGGTACCCAGGCCGAGGTGGATGAGATGGCGTGGATGCGGCAGCTGCTGAGCTGGCAGCGGGAAGCGGCCGATCCCGGCGAGTTCCTCGACTCGTTACGGTTCGAGATGACCAGCAAGGAGATCTTCGTCTTCACCCCGAAGGGTGATGTCGTCAATCTCCCGGTCGGTGCGACTCCCGTCGACTTCGCATATGCGGTGCACACCGAGGTCGGGCACCGGTGTATCGGCGCGCGGGTCAACGGCAAGCTCGTCGCACTCGAACGGCCGCTGGAGAACGGCGAGGTCGTCGAAGTCTTCACCTCCAAGGATCCCAACGCCGGTCCGAGCCTGGACTGGCAGAAGTTCGTCGTCTCCGGCAGGGCGAAGAGCTCGATCCGCCAATGGTTCGCGAAGGAGCGCCGCGAAGAGGCGCTCGAGCGGGGTAAAGAGCTCATCACCCGCGAGGTCCGACGGGGCGGTGTGCCCGTCCATCGTGTGTTCTCGAACGAAACCATCGCCGCCGTGGCGCGGGAACTCGGTTTCGCCGACGTCACCGCGCTGTACACGGCGATAGGCGAGCACCATGTCTCGGCCAAGGGGGTCGTCGGACGGCTCATCGCGGCACACGGTGGTGTCGACGAGGTCACCGAGGAGCTCGCGGACCGGTCGCGTGACAAGACCATCACCCCGCACCGAGCCGCACCCGCCGGTGCCGGGGTCCTGGTCGGCGGGGTCGAGGATGTCCACGCCAAGCTCGCCCGCTGCTGTACACCGGTGCCGGGTGACGAGGTGCTGGGCTTCATCACACGCGGGGGCACGGTCAGCGTGCACCGGACAGACTGCACGAACGCCTCAGATCTCCACCGTGAACCCGAGCGCCTCGTCAAAGTCGAGTGGGCACCGCAGCCCGGGTCGGTGTTCCTCGTGGCGATCCAGGTCGAAGCACTCGACAGGCACCGGCTGCTGTCTGACGTGGCGAAAGTCCTCGCAGACGAGAAGGTCAACATCCTGTCCGCCTCGGTCCAGACCGCAGGCGACGACAGGGTGGCCGTATCCCGGTTCACGTTCGAGATGGCTGATCCCAAGCATCTCGGTCACGTACTCAACGCGGTTCGGCGGGTGGAGGGCGTCTTCGACGTCAGCCGTATGACGTCGAACTGAAGGCAGAGCTGAAGACAAGGAAGGGACGGCCCGCGGCGATGACGCTGAGGACCGTCCCTTCCCGGCGTCCACTCACTCCTCGGGCAGGCCTTCCTGGGCCCCGACGGTGACCTTCTCGATCTCGACCGTGTTCTTGGGCCGCTGATAGTCCGCACTCGACGGATCGTTGCTCTTGATGCCGGCGTCGGTGATCGTGTCGAGGACCTCGAGCCCGGGCTCGCTGATCGTGCCCATCACCGTGTACTCGGGCGGGAGAACGGAGTCCTCGTAGACGAGGAAGAACTGGCTTCCGGCGCTATTGGGCGTCTGTGATTTGGCCATCGCGACCGTGCCCCGGGGGTACACCGACATGCCGGAGCCGTCATCAGCCACGGCCAGATCGGTGGGCGGCTCATCGATCACCGAATAGCCCGGCCCGGAGAGGCCCGTTCCGGTGGGGTCGCCACACTGGAGGACCGACAATGCGGACCCCTCCTCGGCGACGGTCAGACGGTGGCACTCGGTCTCGTCGAAGAACCCCTGCTCCGCGAGTCCGACGAAGCTGGCGACGTTGCACGGAGCCCCCTCCCTGTCGAGCAGGAGGGGGATCTCACCGTCACCGGTGGTCACAGTCACCTCGGCGGTGCCACGACGGGGCTGGTCTCCGGTCGGGGCCTCGCCGTCGCGCTTCGACTCGGCGATCGTGTCGATCTGCTCGTTGAAGCGGCGGACCTCGGCCACCACCTCAGGCCCCTGGTCCTCGTAATCGGTAGGGTCGATCTTCTCCGGAGTCTCGGTGTCTTCGGGGTACTCGCAGGCGATCCAGTTGGCCGCGTACTCCTCGGCACGGGCCTCCTCGGTCTTGTTCCACACGACGATGGCCACGATCCCGACGAGCACAACGACCACCACCGCGGCCGCGCCGATCTTCAGCTGCTTCTCGCGCCGGGCCTGGGCCTCCATCTGCTCGCGCAGACGCTGGCGCGCCTCGGCTCGGCGTTCCTGGTTGGTGGACACTGGCCCTCCTGGGTACCTGGACTAGGCTGGAACGGTCGGCTGGCTCGTCCACGCGGGTTCCCTCTCGGGAAAGGTCTACGAGGCTCCAGCCCAGGGTCATTGTCTACCAGGTTGAGCTGAGATGGCCGAACACCACTCCGGAGTCCGGGCGCGTTGGCCAGACAGACCGCGTCGAACGTCGTGGGATAACCCAAGTAAAGGAGTACTGGACGTGCAGATCGTCGGCTTTCCCGCCGGGATGTTCCAGACAAACTGCTACATCGTGTCGGACGATGCGGGGGACTGCGTGATCGTCGACCCGGGACAGGACGCGGAGGAGCAGGTCCGTCGTCAGGTGTCCGAGGCCGGCCTGAAGCCCCGCGCGGTCCTACTGACGCACGGTCATCTGGACCACATCTGGAACGCACAACAGGTCGCCGACCACTACGGGGTGCCCGCGTACATCCATCCGGAGGACCGCGAGATGCTCGCCGACCCGGCCAAGGGCCTGTCCCTGGATCTGTCCGCGATGCTCAGGGATGTCACCTTCTCCGAGCCCGCCGAGGTGATCGAGGTGTTCGACGGTGACACACTGGCCTTCGGTTCGATGGTCTTCGAGGTGGATCATGTGCCCGGTCACAGTCCGGGATCGGTGTCGTTCCGGATCACCGTGGAGACCGAGGAGGGGCCCCGGATGGTTGTCTTGGGCGGCGACGTCCTGTTCCTGGACGGCGTGGGGCGTACCGATCTTCCGGCGGGGGACCCCGAGGTGTTGATGCAGTCCATCGCCAAGAAGTTCCTGGTGCTCGACGACGACGCCGTGGTCCTCCCCGGCCACGGTCCGTCCACCACGATCGGCAGGGAACGGCGTTCCAATCCGTTCCTGCGCGATCTCTGAATACGCCGCACCACCCCGTTTCGTCCCAGAGAGTCGAGGATTGTCAGACCTGTGACCGGTAGCCAGAAGAAGTCCGCCATCAAGGCGCCCAAGGGCGTTCCCGACTATGTACCACCGACGTCGGCCTCGTTTGTCGCGGTGAGAGATGCGATCACCACCGCGGCCCGGAGAGCGGGGTACGGGCATATCGAGTTGCCCGTATTCGAGGACACCACGCTCTTCGCCCGGGGGGTGGGGGAGTCGACGGATGTGGTCTCCAAGGAGATGTACACGTTCTCCGACCGGGGTGGCCGGAGCGTGACGCTTCGTCCCGAAGGCACGGCCGGCGTCATGCGCTCGGTGATCGAGAACGGCCTGGACCGCGGTCAGTTGCCGGTCAAAGTCTGTTACGCGGGGCCGTTCTTCCGCTACGAGAGGCCTCAGGCGGGACGTTACCGCCAACTGCAGCAAGTGGGTATCGAGGCGATTGGTGTCGACGACCCGGCGCTCGACGCCGAGGTGATCGCAGTTGCCGACGAGGCGTTCCGGTCGCTCGGACTGAGCGGCTTCCGGCTGGAGCTGACCTCACTCGGCGACGACACGTGTCGACCGGAGTACCGGGAGCGTCTTCAGGAGTTCCTCGCCGGTCTCGATCTGGATGACGCCACGCGCGAGCGGGCTCGGATCAACCCGCTGCGCGTGCTGGACGACAAGCGGCCCGAGGTTCGGGCTCAGCTCGAGGCCGCGCCGTTGATGATCGATCATCTGTCGGAGACCAGCGCCGAACATTTCGCGGCGGTGCGGGCCCACCTGGACGCTCTGGGCGTGTCTTACGTGGTCAACCCGCGGATGGTCCGTGGACTGGATTACTACACCAAGACGACGTTCGAGTTCGTCCACGACGGGCTCGGCGCCCAGTCCGGCATCGGTGGGGGTGGGCGCTATGACGGACTGATGGCACAACTCGGCGGTCAGGACCTGTCGGGGATCGGGTTCGGTATCGGCGTGGACCGCACCATGCTCGCGCTCGAGGCCGAAGGCCTGGACCCGACCGCAGCCGGCCGGGTCGACGTCTACGGCGTCGCGCTCGGCGCTGCGGCCAAGTCGGCGCTCGTGCCGGTGCTCGCGCGGTTCCGTCGCGCCGACATCCGTGCGGACATGGCCTACGGGGACCGCGGCATGAAGGGCGCCTTCAAGGCGGCCGATCGTTCGGGGGCCGCGGTGACCGTCATCGTGGGTGAGGACGAGCTGGCGTCGGGGACCGCCGTGGTCAAGACGATGGCCACGGGCGAACAGCAACCGGTGCCGATGGATTCGGTTGTCGACCATGTCCGCGGTGTACTCGACCGGTGAGCCACGGCAGGTCTGTGAGCTGGTCAGTGATCAGAGCTGTGCGTTGAACGTGTCGCAGGCCGCCACCGAGCCCTGCTGGTAGCCGGCGAGGAACCACTGCCGCCGCATTTCGGAGGAGCCGTGCGTCCAGGAGCTCGGATCCACGCGGGCGCCGCCCGACTTCTGGATGTGGTCATCGCCGATCGCCTCTGCCGTCTGGATGATCGCATCGACGTCGCGCTCGGTGAGACTCGCCAGGAGGGGCTCCTGACCGCCGGGAGCCGGGGTCGTGGTGGCGTAATGTGCCCACAGTCCGGCATAGCAGTCGGCCTGGAGCTCGACACGGACCGCACCGGACGACGGCCCGCGCGGATCCTGCTGGGATCGACGGATGTCGCCCAGCATGGTCTGCAGGTGGTGACCGAACTCGTGGGCCACCACGTACATCTGTGCCGCGCCCTCCGGTGAACCTCCGAGTCGGCGGACCAGTACGTCGTCGAAGAACGCCGGGTCGATGTAGACCTCCTGGTCAGCAGGGCAGTAGAACGGCCCTGTGTCGGACGAGCCGGTGCCGCAGCCGGTGTCGATGAGTCCGGTGAAGATGTTGGTGTGGGGCTGAACCCAGTCCATCCCGACCTGGGCGGGCAGTTGTGTCGTCCAGACGTCCTGGAGACTGCCGGTCGTGGCGACGATCCGGCAGATGGTGTCGGCGTTCGCCTGCCGGAGGTCACACTGGTCGATGTGGGCCTGGAACTGCTGCGCGGACTCCGAATATTGTCCCTGGCGGCCGGTGTCGCTCTGGGTGAGACCGAGCTGGCCGGGGTCGACGCCCAGGAAAAGTGCGATGAGGACGACGGCGAGGCCGCCGACGCCGCCACCGACCGCGACTCCGCGACCTCCACGTCGACCGGCTCGGCCACCTCCGGACACACCGCTGGTGTCGAGCCTCCCGCTCTGTCTGAATGTCATAGCCGCTGCCCTTTCGAAGCGCGGGTCGCCCGGGCCTCCGGACACTCTCCCCCCGCGCACTGTCCGGATTACTGTATTGCGCGACGCACACCGAGTCGGCCGGCGCAGGTGCATTCGCGCCGTCGACGTAGACTGTGCTTCGTCCGGGCCGGTGGCGGACCGCCTATCACGTCGACTGCCTCCCGCTCTTTTGACCACACATCACTTTTTTACGAGAGGACCACCGTAGTGCTGCGCACCCATTCCGCCGGCCAGCTCCGAGCCGC
>CAMNYG010000005.1 GCA_946570335.1 uncultured Dietzia sp.
GCGTCGATGGTGGGGCCGGACGTCCGGGCGTGCCCGACGAGTTGCCGTCCCGAGCCGGACCGGTCGCGGTCAGCGCGGCGTGGAGTGGGCGCGATCGCCGAGCGAGTCGGTGAACGCCCAGGCGTCCTCCACGACCGTGCGCAGATCTGTGCGGGTGGGATTCCAACCGAGCTCGGCGATGGCCTTGGCGCTGGAGGCCACCAAGACGGCGGGGTCCCCGGCACGTCGGGGTGCCACGACATCCGGGATCGGGTGGCCGGTGACCTCACGGCACACTTCGATGACCTCGCGCACGGAAAAGCCCTCCCCGCTGCCGAGATTGAAGATCCGGTGCGTCCCGGGGATGTTGGACTCGAGTGCCAGCAGATGCGCGTCGGCCAGGTCGGCGACATGGATGTAGTCGCGCACACAGGACCCGTCCGGGGTCGGCCAGTCGTCTCCGAAGATCTTGATGTCGGCACGGTGTCCCAGTGCGACCTGGAGCACCAGCGGGATGAGGTGGGTCTCCACGACCCGGTTCTCGCCGGCCGCACCGTACGCGCCCGCCACGTTGAAGTACCGCAGGCTCGTCGCGGCCAGGTCGTGGGCCTCGGCGTAGGAGGAGATGGCGTGATCGATCGCGAGCTTGGTGGCGCCGTAGGTGTTGGTCGGCCGCGTGGGCATGTCCTCGGTGATGGGAACCTGCTCGGGTTCGCCGTAGGTCGCCGCGGTCGAGGAGAAGACGAGGTTGCCCACGCCGGCGGAGCGCATCGCGTCGAGCAGGGTCAGCGAGGTGACGACGTTGCCCTGCCAGTATTCGGCGGGCTTCTCCACGGACTCGCCGACCAGTGAACGGGCGGCGAAGTGCAGGACCCCGTCGAACGACGGGTCGAGGACGTCGCCGGCGAGTTCCGCGACGTCACCTTCGATGAACGTGGCCCCGTCGGGAACGCCGTCGCGGTTGCCGGTCGACAGGTCGTCGAGAACGACGACCTCGTGACCGCGCTCGAGCAAGACGGTGGCGCAGACTCCGCCGACGTAACCGGCACCTCCAGTGACCAGGAGCTTCACCGGAGGATCTCGACCTGGATCGCGTGGGCGTGGTCGCCGTCGATCTCGACCTGGTTGCCGTCGCCCGAGTCGAGCTGAACGAGGTGGCCACGACGCGTGGCGGTGACCGTCTTGAGCGGCTCGACACCCGCGGCGCGGAACTCGGAGATCAGCTCCGTGTCGATCTGGACGTTCTCACCGATCGCCTGGATACGAACCTGATGGGGGACGTCGGCCTCGAGCTCGGAGAGCCTGGTGTAGCCGGGTTCGTGCTCGGTCGGGGGCACGTAGCCGATCCGCTCGAGTCCCGGGATCGGATTCCCGTACGGCGAGGTGCGAGGGTCCTGCAGGACCTCGATCAGGCGTCGCTCCACGTCGTCACTCATGACGTGCTCCCAACGGCACGCCTCGGCGTGGACCTTCTCCAGCTCCAGTCCGATCACGTCGACCAGGAGTCGCTCGGCCAGCCGGTGCTTGCGCATGACGTCCACGGCCAGCTCCCGTCCGCTGGGAGTGAGCTGGAGATGGCGGTCGGGGGCCACCAGAACCAGTCCGTCGCGTTCCATACGAGCGACGGTCTGGCTGACGGTCGGGCCACTCTGCTCGAGACGTTCGGCGATCCGCGCACGTAGCGGGACGACTCCCTCCTCTTCCAGCTCATAGATGGTGCGGAGGTACATCTCGGTGGTGTCCACCAGGTCCTTCACGCTGCATTCCTCCGTAATTGAAAGCCGGTAGAGAACTCCCGGGATCGATGCCCGTGGAGACAGCTCGTCCACGGGGATGCCTGGGTCGAGTCTACCGCCGGGCCGCGAACCGGGGTGGAGAGCTCGGAAACCGCGATCGCTCCGCGGTGAGCCGCGTAGATTCGCCGGTGACACACGCCCCGGTTCCTGTCGGGGGGTGAGGCCGGGAACCACCCGGCGACAAGGGAGGACGGTGAGCATGGCGGACATCCGTGACGGGATCGCGGCGAAGGTGGTGTGGAGCCCGTCGCTGCTGGAATACCGCCACTCGGCCGACCACCCGATGAGTCCGAGGCGCCTCGATCTGACGATGTCGTTGGCCACGGAACTCGGCGTGCTCCAGGGCGTCGAGTTGCTCGATCCCGGGTCGGCGTCGGATGAGGAACTGCTCCGAGTCCACACCTCCCGCTACATCGATGCGGTCAAGCACGCGGGCGATCTGTCTCCGGGCGAGCACGTCGGCATGAGCCACGGGCTGGGAACGGCGGACAACCCGACGTTCCCGGCCATGCACGAGGCGAGCGCCGCGGTCGCGGGTGGAACTCTCACCGCGGCACGGGCGATCGCGGACGGCGTGGCAGACCGTGTCGTCTCGGTGGCGGGTGGGATGCATCATGCGATGCCGGCCGCCGCCGCCGGGTTCTGCGTGTACAACGATGCGGCGGTGGCGATCAGCTGGTTGCTCGACAACGGGTACGACCGCATCGCCTACGTAGACATCGACGTGCACCACGGGGACGGGGTGCAGACGGCGTTCTATGAGGATCCACGAGTACTGACGGTGTCTTTGCACCAACACCCTGCGACGCTGTGGCCGTCCACGGGCTGGGCGTCGGAGACGGGGGTCGGACGCGCCGAGGGCACCGCCGTCAACCTCGCCTATCTGCCCGCGGTCACCGACGATCTGTGGTTGCGGGGCTTCCACGCGGTCGTGCCGGGTGTCCTCCGGGCCTTCGAACCACAGATCATCGTGTTGCAGGCCGGCTGCGATTCGCATCGCGAGGATCCACTGGCGGACCTGTCGCTCAGCGTCGACGGGCACCGGCAGTCGTATCTGGACGTGATCGCGCTGGCGGACGAGTTGTGCGAAGGCAGGCTCATCGCCATCGGCGGCGGTGGCTACGAGCTGGTCCGGGTGGTCCCTCGGTCGTGGACCCACCTCATCGGGGCCGTTCTCGGGGTCCCCGTGGACCCGCAGACCGCGATCCCCGAATCGTGGCGTACCGTGGCCGGGCGCCTGACCGTACCGGACCGGGTGCCCCAGACGATGAGTGACGGCGAATCCCCCGAGTTCGCCGCGTGGGAGCCGACCGGTGTCGACAGGGGCGGTGAGCTCGACCGGTCGCTGGCCCGCTTGGACCAGTCCATCCTCGACACACGGCGGTCGGTGTTCCCGCTACTCGGACTCGACCCCGACGACCCGCGCGATTGACCAGACGAACACCGTCGCATGAGCATCACCGACAGAAGACCGTTGCCCGACCGACGACACCAGTCCCTGGAGGACTCCCATGGCGCATACCGGTGACACCCCGACCGGCGATGCAGTGAACCAGACCCCGCAGAATGGAGATGCGGAGCCGCGGACCCCTCCGTCCGGCGATGTCGACGTAGCGCCCCCGCAGGGCGGACCGTCCGGCGCGTCGGCCTCGCAGGCCGAGGGCTCGCCGGCCGTAGATCCGCCGGAACACGCCTCGACCGACACGTCGGTCGGCGTGTACCCGGAGGGATACCCGCAGGAATGGGCGGCGGACGTGCTCGGGTCGGACGGCCGTGCCGTCCGCATCCGGCCGATCGTGCCGGGAGACGCAGAGAAGATCTCACGCTTCCACACGAGCCTGTCCGAACGGACCCGGTACCTGCGCTATTTCGGCTCACGCGACGTCCTGTCCGATCGTGAACTGCACCGGATGACCAACGTCGACTATCGCGACCGGATGGCGTTCGTGGCCGAACTCGGTACCGAGATCATCGGGATGGCGATCTACGAACGATTGCCCGACTCGACGTTCGCAGAGGTGGCGTTCACCATCTCCGACCAGCACCAGGGGCGGGGCCTCGGTTCGATCTTCCTCGAGCACCTCGCCGGTGCGGCCGCCGAGTGCGGGATCGACCACTTCGAGGCCGAGGTTCTCTCGGAGAACCGCTCGATGATCCAGGTGTTCCGACGGGCGGGGTACGAGATCTCCCGGTCGTTCGACGGCTCCAGCCTGCACCTTGAGTTCGCTATCGACCCCACCGAGGCGCTCACCAACGTCCGCAATTCGCGTGAGGCGGCGGCGGAGGCGCGAAGCGTCGCCCGTGTTCTCAACCCCGGCTCCGTCGCCGTGATCGGCGCGTCCGACCAGGTGGGCAAGATCGGCCACACGGTACTGCGTAACCTCATCGCCAACGGCTTCTCGGGGCCGGTGTACCCGGTGAACTCCGATGCCACCTCGGTGCAGTCGGTGCGCTCGTACCCGAGCGTCCGTGACATACCGGACCCCGTGGATCTCGCGGTGGTCGCCGTCCCCGCCGCATCCATGTCCGAGGTACTCGACGACTGCCTGTCCAAGGGCGTGTCGACTCTCGTCGTGATCTCGGCCGGATTCTCCGATGTCGGCAGCGCCGGCGTGGTGTCCGAGCGTCGCCTGGTCAGCGAGGCCCGCGCCCACGGTATGCGTGTGGTGGGCCCCAATGCCCTGGGCGTGATCAACACCTCCGCCGATGTCCAGCTCAACGCGACCCTGGCGGAACTCGTCCCCGGTCCCGGCCGGGTGGGGTTCTTCTGCCAGTCCGGTGCCCTGGGCATCACGATCCTCGCCGCCGCGGCACGGCGCCGGCTCGGGCTGTCGACGTTCGTCTCGGCCGGCAACCGTGCCGACGTCTCCGGCAACGACCTGATGCAGTACTGGGACACCGACTCGGCGACCGAGGTGGTGCTGCTCTATCTCGAGAGCTTCGGTAACGCGCGGAAGTTCTCCAGGATCGCGCGCCGGGTCGCCCGCAACAAACCGGTGGTGGTGGTGCGTCGTGCCGCGGATGACCTCGAGTCCGGTGTCGAGGGACTGACCGCCTCAGCGATACGGGGGCTCTTCCGTGACTCGGGCCTGATCCAGGTGGAGTCCATCACAGACATGTTCGACACCGCCACTCTGCTGGCGTACCAACCGCTGCCCGCAGGTGGGCGTCTGGGGATCGTCGGCAACTCCTCGGCGGTAGCCCGACTCGGCGGTGACTCGGCCCGGCTGCAGGGTTTCACCGTGGCGCACTCGGTCGATCTGGGAGCCGGGGCCGCTCCGGAGGACTTCCGGTCGGCGATCGCGGACGTGCTCGCACGCGATGAGGTGGACTCCATCCTGACCGTGTTCGTCCCCCCGGTGGCCACCGAGCCCGGCGCGTACGCCGAGGCGATCCGAGCCGCGGCTGCCGAGAGCGAGAAGCCGGTCGTGAGTACCTTCCTCGCCGGGGAAGGACTCCCGGAGGGACTCACCGTGACCGACGAGTCCGGGGTCGCCTCGCGCGGATCCATCCCCTCGTATCCGTACCCGGAGCGGGCCGTCTCGGCCCTCGTGCGGGCCCGCAGGTACGCAGAATGGCTCGACCGACCCGCCGAGGAACCAGCCGAGTTCGAGGACATCGACCGCGCACGGGCGCGCGAGCTCGTCGACTCCCTGTGCCAGCTCAATGCCGGCGTCGATTCGTTCGAGCTCACCCAGGGGCAGGTCCGGGCCCTTCTGGAGTGCTATGGCATCGACATCGTCGATTACCGGGTCGCCACCGACGTGGAACAAGCGGTGATGGCCGCGGACGAGCTCGGCTACCCGGTCGCGGTCAAGGCGATGAGCGAGAAGTGGCGCACCCGTAGCGACCAGTCGGGGGTGCGGCTGGATCTGGCCGACGCCGCCGCCGTGCGGCACGCGTTCGACTACCTGCAGCTCTCCACCGGGTCGCCCTCGTTGCACGTGCAGAAGATGGCCGCCAAGGGCGTGGCGGTCACGATCCGGGTCGCGGATCACCCGATCTTCGGCTCGTTGATCTCCTTCGGGTTGTCCGGGTTGCTGTCGGACCTGCTC
Organism: uncultured Dietzia sp.; assembly: GCA_946570335.1. GTDB lineage: Bacteria > Actinomycetota > Actinomycetes > Mycobacteriales > Mycobacteriaceae > Dietzia. The sequence continues at coordinate 5,831 of CAMNYG010000005.1, forward strand.
GCGGACCGGGCGTTCAGCACACTGCCCATCTCACCGACGGAAGCGGCGGCCCTTCTGGACCGGCCGCGAGCCGCCCCGATCCTGGACGGCTATGCGGGCGACACCCCGGCCGATCGCCCGGCGCTCATCGAATTGATGGGCCGGGTGTCGTGCCTCGCGGAGGACGTGCCCGAGATGCGTCGGCTGTCGCTGGACCCCGGGCTCGCTGCGCCGGACGGACTGTCCGTGCTCTATGCGAGCGTGAAACTCGGCCCGCCGCCCCGGTTCAACAGCGACGAGGGCCCACGCCGCTTGCGCTGACACCGGAGCCGAACCGACACCGGAAGCGATCCACCGGGCCATGAAGAAACGTTCCCCCGCCCTCGGTTTCCGGGCGGGGGGGGACGAATCCGTGTCAGGCCAGGACGGTGTCAGACCGCGTAGGAGCGCAGCTTGTCAGCACGGCGGCCCTCACGGAGCTTGGCCATGACCTCGCGCTCGATCTGACGGACGCGCTCGCGGGACAGTCCGAAACGCTTACCGATCTGGTCGAGGGTCCGCGGCTGACCGTCGTTGAGTCCGAAGCGCAGGGTGATGACCTGCTGCTCACGCTCCTCGAGCGTGGCCAGGACCGCACGCACGTCAGAATGCATCACGTTGGTCACGACCGTGTTCTCGGCACTGGTTGCCTCGGCGTCCTCGATGAAGTCACCCAGCGGAGCCTCCTCGTCCGCACCCACCGGCATGTCGAGGCTCACCGGGTCACGTGAATGGTCGAGCAGCTCCTCGATCTTCTGCGCCGGGATACCGGACTCGTCGGCCAACTCCTCCAGCGTGGCCTCGCGGCCGAGCTGCTGATGCAGCTCACGCTTGATCCGCGCGAGCTTGTTGACCTGCTCGACCAGGTGCACCGGGAGCCGGATGGTGCGCGACTGGTCCGCCATGCCGCGGGTGATGGCCTGGCGGATCCACCAGGTGGCGTACGTGGAGAACTTGAACCCCTTGGCGTAGTCGAACTTCTCCATGGCACGGATCAACCCGAGGTTGCCCTCCTGGATGAGGTCCAGAAGCGGCATCCCGCGACCGGTGTAGCGCTTGGCCAGAGAAACCACGAGACGGAGGTTCGCCTCGAGAAGGTGGGCACGGGCGGCCTCTCCCTCCGCGACGATCGTCGCGAGGTCGGCCTTACGTACCGCCCCCATACGCTTCTTGGTGGCCAGCAGATGCTTGGCGTACAACCCGGCCTCGATGCGTTTCGACAGCTCCACCTCGTCCTCGGCACTGAGAAGCGCGGTCTTGCCGATCCCGTTGAGATAGACGCGGACCAGGTCGGCGCTGGGGCTCTGGCCGTCCGAATCCGCCTCCGTCCGACGGTCCGATCGGGTGGTGGCTGACGTCATGTCTCCTCCTCCTGCCTGGCCCGGTGACCGGGGCCGGCGGTCGGTCGCTGGTGGACGGATCAGGCTCGTATCCGAATTCCGGGCACGTACATCTACAACGGAGGGAGTGCCCGGAATGTTCCCGGGCGCATGATTTCGGTCACGAGGTATGCCGAAATTCCCCGTCAGCGCGGGCCCGCCGTCTCCACCAGCACGGTGAACGGACCGTCGTTGACCGAATGGACCTGCATCGTCGCGCCGAATACCCCGGTGGAGACCTCCAGACCGCGGTCACGGAGTCCACACACGACCGCGTCCACCACCGATTCGGCGATCTCACCCGGCGCCGCCCGCGACCACGAGGGACGCCGCCCCTTGGCAGTGTTCCCCAGCAGCGTGAACTGGCTGACCACCAGGACCGGTGCACCGGTCTCCGAGGCACTCCGCTCATCCCGCAGGATCCGAAGACCCGAGATCTTGCGGACCATCGTGTCGACGTCCGCCTCGTCGTCGTCGTTCGACACCCCCAACAGCACCAACAGCCCCGGCCCGGGGAGTGCTCCCACCACCTCGTCGCCGACGGTCACCGACGCCTCGGTGACGCGTGAGACCACCGCCCTCACGCGTCCGCCCCCGCTGCGGCGACGACGGCTCCGGGCGGTAGCACGTCCTGCACGCCGACCGGCACCAGGAAACCGTGCAGGAACAGATCGGCCACCACCCGGCGGATCGGGGCCGCGAGCTCCTCCGGGTCCTCGCCCGCTGCCGCGGCGGCGAGGACCACCAGGTCCGCGAGCGGCAATGCACCGGTGCGTGCCCCACGCAGAACGGTGGCCGTGAGCTGATCGATCTCATGGCGCCACCTCGCCCCGGTCACCCTCTCCACCACGACAGTGGCCGGTCCCGCCGGTAGCCCCTCCTCTCCCGTGGGGGCCAGGGATTCCGAGATGTGCAGGTGGACGTCCGGGGAAACGGTGAACACGGTGGCGTCCAACGCGAGGTCCTCACCGCCGTGCAGCTCCGCGGCCGCCCGCAACCACGCGGTCCGGGCGAAGTAGGCCTCGGCCTCGTCGCCGAGCCCGGCGTCGAACGGGTGGGTCAGATCTTCACAGAGGACCGCCGAGGCGCCCGCGATGCGTCGCAGGAAGACATAGCCGAACCCGACTCCGGTCACCCCCTCCCGGTCGAAATGGTCCAACCAGGCATCGGCGGCCCGCCACGTGGACTCCTCGCGCGGATCCATCCCCTCGTCGGTCAGCCACGTCCACACGTACAGGCCCGGATCGGACGTGTCCCTCCGGAGGACCCAGGCCTCGACCCCCTCGGACGGCACCCACGAGGCCACATGGGCACGCCAGTCGACGTCCTCACGCTCGACCCAGGACGCGAGAAGGACCGCGGTGCCCCCGTCGGCGAGGTGGTCGGCAGCGCCCGACACGACCATCCGACTGGCCCCGTCCAGGGACAGGCCCGACTCGCGATAGGAATGCCCCGTCTCCGGCGGCCCCACCACGAACGGTGGATTGGCCACGATCCGGTCGAAACGACGCCCCGCGACAGGCTCGAACCACGGGCCGCGCAACAACTCGGCCTCCAGCGCGTTGATCGCCAGGGTCGCCTCCGCCAGCTCGAGACAACGAGGCGTGATGTCCGTGCCGGTCCCCGCAGCTCCCGAATCGAGGGCGTGCATCAACTGGACCCCGGAACCCGTCCCCAGATCCAGTACGGTCCGGACGGGCGAGGAGGGCGTGATCCGCAGCAGCGACAGGGTTGCCGCGCCCACCCCCAGGACATGGTCCGGCCGGGTCTCGGTGTGGACCATCGACCCGTCGACGTCCGCGAACACCCACCGGGTGCCGTGACCGGTGTCGACGGGGCGCAGATCGACCAGGGCCCGCACCATCTCCTCGCTCCGCAGTTCGAACAGTCCGGCCTCGACGCCGACGTCCACGGCGACGCCCGGCAGCAGGTCCGCCACCTCGCGGTGGGGGAGCGCATCACCCAGGACGAACAGCCGGAGCAGGGCGCCGGCGGGGCCCGCCCCCCGAGCATGACGGCGGACAACGGCCGCATCCGACCTGGCGAGTGCCGAGACCGCCTCCGTTCCCAGGGCCAGCTCCAGACCCGGGACGGTGTAGTCGTGTCGGCGGAACGCCTCGGCCAGTGCGGGTGCGAGACCCGCGAGGGAGTGGGCGGACGTGGTCACGGTGTCGTGTCGCTCTCGTCTGTGTCTGTGTCTGTACGGGGTCGGGGTTCGGTGCCGCCTTGCGGCGGCGACTCGTCCTCGGGCCGGTCTCCGGCCGGATCGTCGTGGGCGGGCCTCTCCCTGGTGTTGGGACCGCCGGTCAGGCCGGGCGGCAGGGCGACAGGAGTGCGAGAACCGAGGCGGCCCGCAGTATAAGTACGGGGCTGGCCCTTGGGGAGCGGGGGCCGATCGTTGGCCCCGACCACGGCGATCCACGGCACCGGGATGGAGATGGCGACGATCGCCAACGCGATCCACGGATTGTTCCAGAGCACGAGCGATCCGGCCGCCAACAACAAGGCGGGGATTCGCACGCTCATCAGGATGAAGTACCGCTTCTTGCGAGCCGCGAGCTCGTCACGGTAGGACTCACGCGCCCCCGTGATGAGGACCGGACTCGAGGTGTCGTCCCGATCCCCGGACCGCTTACGTCTGAAGTCCGGTGCCATGGATCCCAAGGTACTCCGGCGCGAGTGCTGGAGCGTTGGCGCAGTGACGGCCGGGTGCGGCATCATGAGGGGGTGAGCACCACCCGGACCAAGACACTCGAGCGTCCCGAGGTCACCACGACCGAGGAGACGGACGACGACGCCCCCAAGTTCTTCCACTACGTGGACAAGAAGAAGATCGCCGAGAGCGCGGTCATGGGCACCTATGTGATCGCCCTGTGCGGTGAGGTCTTCCCGGTCACCCGTTCGGCCAAGCCCGGCTCACCGGTGTGCCCGGAGTGTAAACGCGTCTATGAGTCGCTGAAGCCTGGTGAGTGACCCCGGAGCGGTCCCGGGCCACGAGGAACTGACCGCAGAAACCACCACCCCGCCGGCCGGGGGTGCGTCGCTGCGCGCCTGGCAGCGGACCGCATTGCGCAAATACCTCATGGCCCGGCCCAAGGATTTCCTCGCCGTGGCCACGCCGGGTGCCGGAAAGACCACGTTCGGACTGCGAGTAGCCAATGAATTGCTGGCGGATCGGACAGTCGACACGATCACGGTTGTCGCGCCCACCGAGCACCTGAAGTACCAATGGGCGGCCTCCGCGGCCCGCGTAGGCATCGCGCTGGACCCGGAGTACTCCAACTCCTCCGGCGCCCTCCCGCCGGAATACCACGGTGTGGTGGTCACCTACGCTCAGGTCGCAGCCCACCCGTTCAAGCATCGTGAACGCACCAACTCACGCCGCACCCTGGTGATCCTCGACGAGATCCACCACGGTGGGGACGCGAAGAGTTGGGGCGACGGCATCCGGGAGGCGTTCGAGGACGCCGAACGGCGGCTGTCCCTGACGGGAACGCCGTTCCGCTCCGACGACAGCCCGATCCCGTTCGTCACCTACGAACCGGACGGACAGGGGCACCAGCGCTCGAAAGCCGACCACGCCTACGGCTACGCTGACGCCCTCGCGGACGGGGTCGTCCGGCCCGTGGTGTTCCTCGCGTACTCCGGCGAGGCACGCTGGCGTTCCAATGCAGGCGAGGAGTTCTCCGCCCGCCTCGGTGAGCCGCTCAGCGCCGACCAGATGTCCCGGGCCTGGCGCGTCGCACTCGATCCTCACGGCGACTGGATGCCGGCGGTGCTGCAGGCGGCACACACCCGCCTGCGTCAGATCCGGGCCGGCGGTGTCCCCGACGCCGGTGGCCTGGTGATCGCCACCGACCAGGAGCGTGCACGGGAATACGCGGCTTTGCTGACTGAGATCACCGGAACCGCCCCCACCGTCGTCCTGTCCGACGACCCCACGGCGTCGAGCCGGATCGGAACCTTCTCGGACTCGACCGACGAGTGGATGGTCGCGGTCCGCATGGTGTCCGAGGGCGTCGACGTCCCCCGCCTCTGTGTGGGCGTCTACGCCACCAGCGCGTCGACCCCGCTGTACTTCGCCCAGGCCATCGGACGGTTCGTCCGTTCACGTCGCCCGGGCGAGACGGCGTCGGTGTTCCTCCCGTCGGTGCCTGTGTTGCTCAAGCTCGCCTCCGAGATGGAGGCTCAGCGCGATCACGTGCTGGGCAAGCCGCACAGGCAAGAGGGGCTGGAGGACCAGCTGCTGGCGCAGGCGAACCAGCAACAGGACGAGAAGACCGAGGACGAAGAGGACCGCGGTTACATCTCCCTGGGCGCCGACGCCGAGCTCGACCAGATCGTGTATGAGGGGTCCTCGTATGGCACCGCCACGTTCGCCGGCAGCGAGGAGGAGGCCGACTACATCGGACTTCCCGGCCTGCTGGGTGCCGAAGACGTGAAGGCGCTCCTGCGGCAGCGGGAGAAGGAACAGGTCAAACAGCGCTCGGCACAGGCATCCGGGCCCGGGGCGGTGTCCGTCGTGGGCGCCGATCCCGAGATGTCCGGGGCGACGATCCCGGGCAACGTCGCCGGGGCGGGAGCCCGTGCCGGCGCTGCCGCGGAACGGGTGGCCTCCGCCGCCGAGCTCAAGGAACTGCGGCGTCAGCTCAACACTCTGGTGTCCGTATATTCGGGTCGACTCGGAATGTCCCACGGTGCGATCCATTCGCGGTTGCGCAACGCCTGCGGCGGGCCACCGGTGCCGATGGCCTCCGCCGACGAGATCAGGGAACGCATCTCCACGCTGCGATCGTGGTAGGTCACCCGGTGTATCAGGATCGGGGCAACGGAGGGGCCGGCAGATTCTGCGCACCCGACGTCGGCGCGGACGGTAGACCGTGCAGAGTGACGGCGTCGATCTGATCACGGTGCCGCGGTGGACTCACCGTGGTGTCGTCGTCCGCCCACGCGACCATCTGCTGGCCCAGCACGTCCGGTGCGCCGGCCACGTACTTGTCCTGCCACCAGTACTCGAACACCGCCCGCTGGTGGGTGAGATCGATGATCCCGTAGCCGTGGTCGACCCACTCGACGAACTGCGCGTTGCGGTTGAGGGAGAGGATGGCCATCTCGGCCGCCCGGGATATCCGGATCGACTCGTACCTCGCATCTCCCGTCGCCGAGCCTGTCGGGATCGCCGAGCGGATCATCTCGTCCGCTCCACCGCGACCCATCGACGACGGTGAGAATTCGACCCCGACCGACAGGCCCCGCGGATCGGCATGGTCCGCAGTCGTCGAACCCGCCGCGAAGCCGACCGCCGGGCCGGACACGGACGCCCCGACCCCGGTATCGGTGCGGAGTGCGCCCGCGTGATGATTCCCGCGCTCGGCACCGTTCCTGCTGCTGAAGCCGGGGGAGCCGGAGGCGTACCCGTCGGCGAGGTGACTGGTTTCGATGATGTCGGATGCAAAGTTCCCGTGCGCGTCCCCGGAGACCATGATGGTGTTGCGGACCCGCGGACCGCCGTCGTCCCCCCGCAGGTGACGCACGATCGCGGTCCGTTCGTCGGAGAACTTCGCCCACCGGCCGATCCCGATCTGGGGCATGGGGAAGCCCTCGACGACCGTCGGGATGTCCGCGGGCGAGAACCAGGCCTGGTTGGCGATGAGCCGCCACCGGGCGGTCGAGGCGGACAAGCCCGACGTGAGCCACTCGAACTGCTGTCGGCCGAGCAGGCTCGGCTCCGCGCCGTGCAGGTGCGAGGAGTCAACCCCGAGCCCGTAGCGCTCCAGGCCCGATTGGGCGTCGATCCCGAACACGTCCACGAGGTCGCCGTAGCGCAACCGCCGATAGACGAGCAGCGAGTTCTCCGGAACCGGGTACGAGCCGTCATCCACCAGGACGAATTCACCACTGCCGTCGGCACGGACCGGCCGCGTCGGGGTCCACTCGTAGAAGGCCCGCGTTGTGTCTGCCAAGGTCGTGGTGCTCATCGACTCATCGATTCCGGGGGTCGGTACCTCGACGCCGTACTCGGGGTCGAGGTCATGGTTGTCCCAGATGATGTGCCACGGGTGCTGCTGGTGCGCACGCACGAACTGCGGATCCGACCGCCAGAGCGCATACCGACGACGGACCTCGTCGAGGGTGAGCCAGTCGCGGTTGTCCGGGTGGGTCATGTCGTGGAAGCCGACACGGGATCGTACGAGCTCGTCAGCGTCCGGGAAATCGTAGATGTAGTCGCCCAGGTGGATGACCAGATCGATGTCGTTCCGGGCCGCGAGGTTGTCGAAACCCGACCACATGGACGACCAGTACGAACTGCACGACATGGCCGCGATCCGCACCTGCGTCGTCGGATTTCCCGGCGCGGGTGCCGTGCGGGTCCGCCCGGTGATGGAGTGCTCGTCGCCGAGGGTGAAGCGGTAGTAGTACGTCGTTGCCGGCGACAGTCCGGTGACGTCGACCTTGACGGTGTGATCGAGTTCGGGGCCGGGAATCTGAACACCCGAGGCGACCACTGTCCGCATGTCGGGGTCGACGGCCACCGCCCATCGCACCGCGCCGACCGGGGACGGTACCCGCTCGGGCATGACGCGCGTCCAGATGATGACCCGGTCGGCGAGCGGGTCGCCGCTGGCGATGCCGTGGGCGAACGGCCCGGGCAGGCATGTCGGATAGTCGATCCCCGCAGTCTGCCGAGGTGCTTCGGCAGTCGCCAGCGGGGTGATACCGGTGAACACCGTTCCTCCGGCGAGGGCGGCGCCGCGGAGGACATCACGACGGGTGGGGCTGTGGAGATGGCGGGATGTGGTCACGCTCCAGCAGTGTCCACGTCCGAGGTGAACGAAAGTTGGATGCCGCCCGTGACCTCGCTTCAGGAGAGGCCGTTGACGCGCCGGGGTCCGCACGGATCGCGCGCCACCCCACCAGATCGCACGCCGAGCAGCGGATTCGGTGGGTGGCGGCAACTCCGACGGGCGGCGACGGAGCTGAGGGTGCCCGCGCCGCTACCGGCGGCTGTCCCAGGCTAGTCCAAGTAGTCTCGCAGGACCTGCGAGCGCGACGGGTGGCGCAGCTTCGACATGGTCTTGGACTCGATCTGGCGGATGCGCTCGCGTGTCACCCCGTAGACCTGGCCGATCTCGTCGAGGGTGCGGGGCAGGCCGTCGGTGAGCCCGAAGCGCAGACGCACCACGCCGGCCTCGCGCTCGGAGAGAGTGTCGAGAACCGAACGCAGCTGGTCCTGCAGGAGGGTGAAGCTCACCGCGTCCACGGCGACCACGGCCTCGGAGTCCTCGATGAAGTCCCCCAGCTGCGAGTCTCCCTCGTCGCCGATGGTCTGGTCGAGGGAGATGGGCTCCCGGGCGTACTGCTGGATCTCCAGTACCTTCTCCGGGGTGATGTCCATCTCCTTGGCGAGCTCCTCCGGGGTGGGCTCGCGGCCCAGGTCCTGGAGCAGCTCACGCTGGATGCGACCGAGCTTGTTGATGACCTCGACCATGTGCACCGGGATACGGATGGTGCGGGCCTGGTCGGCCATCGCGCGGGTGATGGCCTGACGAATCCACCACGTGGCGTAGGTCGAGAACTTGTATCCCTTGGTGTAGTCGAACTTCTCGACCGCGCGGATCAGACCGAGGTTGCCCTCCTGGATGAGGTCCAGGAACGCCATGCCACGGCCGGTGTAGCGCTTGGCCAGAGACACCACGAGGCGAAGATTCGCCTCGAGGAGGTGATTCTTGGCGCGTACGCCGTCGCGCTCGATCCACTTGTAGTCGCGACGCTGCGCGGTGGTGAGCTTCTCTCCCCGCTCGGCTACCTGCGCCATGTACCAGGTGGAGTAGAGGCCGGCCTCGATGCGCTTGGCGAGCTCGACCTCCTCCTCGGCGTTGAGGAGCGCGACCTTGCCGATCTGCTTGAGGTAGGCGCGGACGGAGTCCGCGGAGGCGGTGAGTTCGGCATCCTTGCGGGCCTGCCGCAGGGCTTCCGACTCGTCCTCGTCCCAGACGAAGTCCCCGGAGGCCTTGTCCTTGGCGGAAGGCTCCTCCTTGGTCTCCTCGTCGGCTTCCTCGTCTTCGACATCCTCGACGTCGACCTCGACATCCTCCAACTCGGAGGTGTCGGGCTCGACCTCGGCGGCGTCCGTCGACTCGTCGATCTGGTCCTCGTCGACCCCGGGGGTGGCCGCGCCGGCCGCCTTCTTCGCCGCGGTCTTCTTGGCCGCGGTCTTCTTCGCGGCGGTCTTTTTCGCGGC
>CAMNYG010000006.1 GCA_946570335.1 uncultured Dietzia sp.
CACCGCCGAACACAACTTGATACACAGCGGGAGGGACACAACGTCCCTCCCGCTGTGGCTATTTCCGATCAGCTGGCTGTAAGCCCGAACCCGAGCCGACTTCCCGGCGCACGTAAGGTGAATGACGTGAACGATTCCCGGTCAGACAGTGCAGATCACTCACCTCGCCGTGGCGACCGCGACATACCTCGCCGAGGCGACCGGGCCGGCAACGCGCGACGGCGGGACAACAGTTCCTATGGAGAGCGTCGGGGCAAGCGCTACGACGGACGCGGGTCCGAGAGCAGCGGGTCCAACGGACACGGTGGAAGACCTCGGGGGGAAGGCGGCACGCGACACGACGGTGCTGGCCCGCGTCGCGGTGCGGGCCCCCACCGAGGTGACGGACCCCGGCGGGCGCCGCGCAGTAGTGACGGACGCAGAGACACGGATTTCCGTGGAGGAGGACGCGCCGGAGGAGACCCGCGAAAGTCCGGGGGGCGGCGGGGCGGCGAGGATCGGCCCTTCGGTTCCGACCGTCCGGGCCCCGGACGACCCGGACAGGACGCCCGGTCCGCGGCTCGGGCTGATGAACCCGTGCTCCCGGAGGACATCGAGGCAACGGACCTCGATCCGGAGATCAGACGGGATCTGCGAGGTCTCGACAAATCCAACGCAGAGACCGTCGCCAAGCACCTCGTCGCCGCGATGTACTTTGTCGACGACGACCCGGAGCTCGCACTCGCACACGGTCGCGCGGCCAAGAACCGGGCTGGTCGCATCGGTGTGGTACGCGAAACGCTCGGCGTTCTCGCCTACCGCGCGGCCCAGTGGTCAGAAGCCCTCGCTGAACTGCGTGCCGCACGCCGCATCTCCGGCGGTCCCGGGCTGCTGGCCATGATGGCCGACTGCGAGCGTGGACTGGAGCGTCCCCAGCGCGCCATCGAACTGGCACGGGGCGACGAATCGCGACAGCTCGAGGGCGAAGACCTGGTCGAGCTCCGAATCGTCGAGGCCGGCGCCCGGATCGACATGGGCCAATTGGACGCCGCACTCGTCACCCTTCAGGACGCCGGTGTCTCCCCCGAGGCCCGGGGCGAATCAGCCGCGCGGCTCGACTACGCCTACGCCGAGGTTCTTCTCGCCGCCGGCCGTAAGTCCGAGGCCGCGGAGTGGTTCGGCCACGCCGTGGCCGCAGATCCCGGGCAGAACACCGACGCCGAATCGCGTCTCGCCGAGTTGGGGGACTGACGAACCTGTGTCTTCTCGTAGTCTCGCCTCCCGCCACGACGCCCTTCTCGTCGACCTCGACGGGACCCTGATCCGGGGAACCCAACCGATTCCGGGTGTGGCCCAAGCGCTCGAGGCGTCCGGACTGCCGGTGGTATACGTGACCAACAACGCGAGCCGGGCACCATCGGACACCGCGGCTCACCTCCAGGGCATGGGATACTCGGCACGAACTGACGAGGTGATGACGAGCGCGCAGGCGGCCGTCGTGATGCTCGCCGAACACGTGGCGCCCGGAGCGAGGGTTCTGGTGGTGGGGCACGACAGTTTCCGGGATCTCGTCCGCCAAGCCGGCTACGAGGTGGTTCTTTCAGCGGATGAACACCCCGAGGCCGTTCTGCAGGGACTGTCCCGGGAACTGACCTGGGCTGACCTCGCCGAAGGGTGCCTGGCGATCCGTACCGGCATCCCGTGGATCGCGTCGAACACCGACGCGACCCTGCCCACCGAACGCGGACTCCTGCCGGGTAACGGCTCGCTCGTCACGGCCATGAAGACCGCGACCGACCGTGAGCCGGTGGTCGCCGGCAAACCGGCGGCAGGAGTTCTGCACGCTGCAGCTGCGCTTGCTGATGCGAAGCGTCCGCTCGTCGTCGGCGACCGTCTCGACACGGATATCGAGGGTGCTGTGGCCGCGGGGATGCCGGCCCTGATGGTGCTGACCGGCGTCCACGGGCCCTCCGACCTCCTGGCAGCGCCGCCGTTCCGGCGTGCGACTCATCTCGCGTACGACCTGGCAACGGTGAACGCGACAGGCGAGGACCCGCGGATCGCCACCGCAGCCGAGATCATCGGCTCCGTCGTAGCCGGTGTGCTTCTCGTGGAGGAGCTGCCGTCCGGTCTGCAGGGCGTCGCCCTGGCCCGCGCCGTGATCCGCCACGGATGGGAGCACGGGGCGTCCCGCGTGGATGCGGATACGCCGATGGTCAGGTCCCGCCTGGCGGATGCAGGGTTCGTCGTCGGCTAGCGTGGTGCACGTGAGCACACCCGCACCGCACCCACGTCCCGGGCCCTCCGGGCCGGACGTCGACGAACTCCGTGCCGCGTTCGACGACCTCCTCGCCGACTCGGCAGCCACCGACGGTACAGGGGTCCACGACGCCGGGGAGAGCGTTCGCGATGAGCAGGTGGCCGCGCTCGACGCAGCCCATGAGCTCCTCGCCGACGCATTAGCTGCACTGGACGCGCAACGCTGATGGCGGCACGACGGAGGCGACTCGACGCCGAACTCGTCCGGCGCAAGATGTGCGACAGCCGCGAACGCGCCAGAGCTCTCATCGCCGACGGACGGGTGATCGTCAACGGGGTGGCTGCGTCCAAACCCGCAACGCAGGTGGAACCCACCACGTCGATAGCGCTGACCGCCTCGGACGAGCCGGACTGGGCCTCCCGCGGGGCGCACAAGCTACTGGGCGCACTCGATACCTTTGAGGTCACCGTGGAGGGTGCGCGCTGTCTGGATGCGGGCGCATCCACCGGTGGATTCACCGATGTGCTCCTAGCCCGCGGTGCGGCACGCGTCGAAGCCGTCGACGTGGGGTACGGACAACTCGTGTGGCGACTGCGGAGCGACGAACGCGTGGGGGTGCACGATAAGACCAATGTGCGCTCGCTGGCACCGGAGGACATCGGGGGAGAGGTGGACCTCGTGGTCTCCGACCTGTCGTTCATCTCATTGGCGCTGGTGTTTCCGGCTCTGGCCCGCTGCGTCAGGCCCGGCGGTGATCTGCTGCCCATGGTCAAGCCCCAGTTCGAAGTGGGACGCGAGCGGGTCGGACAGGGTGGGGTTGTCCGTGACCCGGGTCTGCGGATCGAGTCCGTGACCGGGGTCGCCCGCGCGGCTGCCGCACTCGGGTTGGAGACCCGGGGTTGTGTGGCCAGCCCGTTGCCCGGTCCGTCCGGGAACGTGGAGTATTTTCTGCATCTGCGCAGAGTGGGAGAAACGGAACAGGTGGAACTTACCGGCAGCGCTGTAGACGCGATCCGTACCGCGGTCGAGGAGGGGCCCCGATGACCGGCACAAAGACCCGGGCCCCGGGCCGGCGGATTCTTCTCGAGCCCAACATCGGGCGGCCGGACATCGTGGCCACCGTCGCCCAGGTCGTACAGGCGTGCGCAGGCCACGGCATCGCTGTTCGCATGCTTGCGGACACCAGTGCACATGTGGCCACCGGGATCGCGGTGGAGACGGTTCCCGATACGCCCGACGCGGCCGACGGCTGCGAGCTCGTCCTGGTACTCGGAGGGGACGGCACCTTCCTCCGCGCGTGCCAGTACGCCAACGCGGCGGATGTCCCGGTGCTCGGCGTCAACCTCGGCCACATCGGGTTCCTGGCCGAGTCCGAGGTCGAGTCGCTCAGTGGCGTCGTCGAACAGATCGCCGCACGCGACTACCGGGTGGTCGAGAGAATGACCGTCGAAGCGACCATCATCAACGGCGACACCGTACTCGGGCGCGACTGGGCGCTCAACGAGGTCAGCATCGAGAAGGTGTCACGGCAAGGAGTGCTCGAGGTCTCCGTCGAGATCGACGGCCGGCCTGTGAGCGACTACGGGTGCGACGGTATGCTCGTGTCCACACCGACGGGATCCACCGCGTATGCGTTCTCGGCCGGTGGCCCGATCGTGTGGCCCGAACTCGACGCGATCCTGGTCGTTCCGAACAACGCCCATGCGTTGTTCGCCCGACCGATGGTGGTCGCGCCCACCTCAAGGGTCGCGGTGGAGACGGGCGTGAGGTCCGTGCCCTGCGTGGTGGTCCTCGACGGGCGAAGGACGATCGACGCGCCCCCCGGCAGCCGCGTGGAGGTCGTCCGCGGAAGTCGGCCGGTCAAGTGGGTCAGGCTGGACGACTCCCCGTTCACCGATCGACTGGTGACCAAGTTCGAACTGCCCGTCACGGGGTGGCGCGGACGGTCAGGTGTCCGCCCCCTCGCCTAGGGTGGTTGCGTGCTCACGGAACTCCGGATCAGTGGTCTAGGCGTCATCGACGAGGCCGTCGCCGAGTTTTCGCCCGGCCTGTCGGTCCTCACCGGTGAGACCGGTGCCGGGAAGACGATGGTGGTCACAGGCCTGAGGTTGTTGGCCGGTGGGCGTGCCGACCCCGGCCGGGTCCGTCGTGGTGCCGACAAAGCCCTCGTCGAGGGGCGATTCGACCTGAACGCGTCCGCCACGATGGACGCTGCGGATCGACGCGAGCTGGACGAACTCCTGGAGAACTCCGACGCCGAGTTGGATGAGGACGGCAGTGTGATCGCCGTGCGACGTGTCGGTGCGGACGGTCGGTCCAGAGCCCGCCTCGGCGGGCGGTCCGTACCCGCGGGGACCCTCGCGCGCTTCTGCGCGCCGGTGCTCGCAGTGCACGGTCAGAACGACCAGCTTCGACTCCTCCGTGCGGATCATCAACGCGATGCCGTCGACGCCCACGGTGGTGACGCGGCACGTTCGGCGCTCGACGCCTACCGTGACACCTACCGCCGCTGGCGTGCGGCCGAGGCGTCGCTGGCAGAACGTACGGGCCGGGCCCGCGAGCTGGCGCGTGAGGCAGACCTGTTGCGGATGGGGCTCGAGGAGATCGACGGATTGAACCCGCAGCCGGGGGAGGAGGCCGAACTCGACGCCCTCATCCGGCGCTTGTCCGATTCCGAGGAACTTCGGGAGATCGCAGGTGCCGCGCACGGGTTCCTCGCCGGCGATGGTGAGAGCGTCGAACCAGTGGTCGGGGCGTTGGACCAGCTTCGGCAGCGGATGGCCGGCGCCGGCGATCCCGCACTCGAGCCCATCGCCACGAGCATCGGCCAGGCCGTCGCCGCGTTGGGCGATGCCGCCACCGAGCTCGGCCTCTACCTGGCCGAACTTCCCGTGGACGCCGCAGATCTGGATTCGGCGCTGGCACGCCGGCACGAGCTGCGGGCCCTCACCCGCAAGTACGGCACGGATGTGGATGATGTGATCGCCTGGGCCGAGAAGGCCCGCGTCAGACTGACCGAGGTCGACACGTCGGATTCCGCGGTGGCGGAACTTCAGGCCACGGTCGCCGGACTGGCCGACGAGTTGGTCGAACGAGGTGCCGCTCTGACGAAGGTCCGTCGGGCGGCGGGCGAGGACCTGGCGGAACGTGTCTCTGCCGAACTCGCGGAGCTGTCGATGGGCGGGGCCCGGCTCGCGGTAAGGATCACCCCCTCCGGGGAGGGCCTCGCCGGCGCGACCGAGTCCGGGCTCGACGACGTGGCGCTCGAATTGGAAGGCCCCTCGGGTGCTGTGCCGTTGGGCAGAGGTGCCTCAGGAGGCGAACTGTCGCGTGTGATGCTCGCACTGGAGGTGGTGCTGGCCGAACGCTCCGGGGGAGGGACACTGGTGTTCGATGAGGTCGACGCCGGAGTCGGTGGCCGGGCGGCGTTGAGTATCGGCAGGCGACTGGCTGGTCTCGCTCGTACGCATCAGGTCATCGCGGTGACCCACCTCGCCCAGGTCGCGGCCTATGCCGACACTCATCTGGTCGTACACAAGGACGCGGATTCCCAGGGCAGCTCCACCGTGGTCTCGGCAGTCCGGCCGGTGGCCGATTCGGACAGGGTCACCGAGTTGGCGAGGATGCTCGCCGGTATGGAGGACACCGACACCGGTCTGGCCCACGCGCGCGAACTGTTGGAGACGGCCCAGAGGCAAAAGTCTCAAGCTCAAGTCGACCGTTAACCCGACACGCCGGGGTCGCCTCCCTGATCACTTGAATCACACGCGTGATACTCCTGCACATGAAGATGTCGGGTCTGCTCAATCGTCGTTCCACCGACCTCGCCGGGATCGTCGGTGTCCTCCGTCAGCTACCCGCGGGGGCTCCGGCACCCCGGAGACTCGGGGCAAAGGATGTGGTGGTGCTCGACCTCAACCGCACCTCCGCGGAGACCGCCCACGCGGTGGTCGACGCAGGCGTGGCGGCTGTCGTGCACGTTCCCAGGTCGGGTGAGGAGAGGCTGCCCCGCGCGGCATACCGGATCCTCGCCGGGTCCACGGTGCCGGTGATCGAGGACGCCGACCTGGCCGACGTTCCTGACGGCACCCGCGTCCGCATCGACGAGGGCGTGGTCTACGCCGTCAAGTCCGATGACGAGCTCGCGACCGGGCGCGAAGCCGGTTCCGCCACTCTCCTCGCCGAGGTCGACTCGGCCGAGAACGCGTACGTGGAGTCGGCACTGGCGCACCTTGCCAATGCCACCGAGTTCCTGAGCATCGAGCACCAGCTCCTCCTCGACGGCGAAGGTCTGCCGCAGATCGACGTCGACTTCGTCGATCGCCACGTCGTGGTGGTGACCGGGGACGAGGCCTCGAAGGGGCAGCTCGCAGACCTCAAACCCTTCATCCGGGAGTACCGTCCCGTTCTGGTCGGAGTGGACGGGGGCGCCGAGCTGCTGCGCGCGGCCCGGCTGACGGCCGACGTCGTCGTCGCCACCCCCACCGAGGTCTCCGACGAGGTTCTCACCGATGCCGCCGTGCTGGTGGTCCCCGCCGACCGCGACGGCCGGGCGGAAGGCCTCGAGCGGATCACCGACCTCGGCGTGGGAGCGACGACGTTCCCCGCAGCGGCCACCGCTCGGGACATGGCCCTGCTGCTCGCCTTCCACGGTGGCGCCGAGATGATCGTCACCACCGGCGAGAACCGTGGTCTCGAGAACGCCTTCAGTGCAGCCTCGGCGCCGTCATCGACCATGGTCGACACCGCCGTGTCGGCCCGCCTGGTCCACGCCGAGGCCTGCTCGACCCTGTACCGGTCGCGCGGTACCGGGCTCGGACTCGCACTGATCGTGCTCGCCGCGCTCGTCGCGGTGGCCGTCGTGGTGGTGGCCCGTGACTCCGCCCAGGACCTGCTGATCTGGGCCATCGAGACCTGGAACACCTTCGCCCTGTGGGTCCAGGGACTCTTCCGGTGATCTCACTTCGTCGCCACGTCCTCACCCTGGTCGCGGTCTTCCTCGCGCTCGCGGTGGGGGTGGTGCTCGGATCGACCTCCGTGGCGACGTCCGTCCGCGACGCGGTGGTCGACCGGGAGGAGACGACAGCGGGGCGACTCGAATCCGCGGAGCAGGACCTCAGCCGGAAGCGACTGGAGTCCGAGCGCTTGAACTCGATGGTCGGGGATCTGACTCCCGCGGTGGCCGACGGTCGATTGTCCGGCCGGCCGGTCCTCGTGGTGGTGGCGCCGGGAGCGTCTGCAGAGGAAGCCGACGCGGTCACCGAGGCGATCGCCGCCGCCGGCGGCATCGATGCCGGTCGTATCCGACTCACCGATCGCGCCGTCGATCCGGAGGCGGACTCCGAACTGTCGGCACTCGTCGCCAACCTGCCCATCGGCACCGCCCCGGCGACGGACGCTGACCTCGGGACCCAGCTCGGGACCGCACTCGGACGAGCGGCCCTGCTGCGCGGCGAAGACGCGGAGCCGCACCTCCGGGATGACGATCGCGCGACGGTGCTCACCACCCTCTCCGACGCGGAGATGATCGAGTTCGAACCCGGCACCATCCGTCCCGGGCAGGTGGTCGTGGTGGTGACCGGTCCCGGCACCGAGGAGTCCACGGCGGTGCGCATCGCCTCCCTGGCACGCACCCTGGACGGTGAGGGGGCCGGTGCCGTGGTGGTGAGCGGGATCGCCTCCGGAAACGGTCCGGACGCGCTACTCGTCCTACGCTCCTCGGGACAGGAAGACGTGTCGACAGTCGACAACGTGGGCACCGAAGCCGGGCAGCTGGCGGCCGTCCTGGCGCTTGCGGAACAACTCGAACGCGGGCAGGGTGACTATGGCCTGCGACACGATGCGACCGCTGCGGCGCCGTCCATCCCCCCGACACACACTCGGTGATAGCCTGAAGCCCCGTGGGGTGCACCGGAGCCGCACCAGCTTTCATCCATTCCGGAGTCTTGACACGGGAGTCCCCTTGGCACTGAATCGAGCCGCATCGCGGTCCGCGACCAAGCACATCTTCGTCACCGGTGGTGTGGCGTCGTCGCTGGGCAAGGGGCTCACCGCCTCGAGTCTGGGGCAGCTTCTCACCGCCCGCGGGCTCCGGGTCACCATGCAGAAGCTCGACCCGTACATCAACGTCGACCCCGGCACGATGAACCCGTTCCAGCACGGTGAGGTGTTCGTCACCGAGGACGGCGCCGAGGCGGATCTCGACCTGGGCCACTACGAGCGGTTCCTCGACCGCGACCTCAGCGCCAACGCGAACGTCACCACCGGACAGGTGTACTCGGCGGTCATCGCCAAGGAGCGCCGCGGTGAGTATCTCGGCGACACGGTGCAGGTGATCCCGCACATCACGGACGCCATCAAGGAACGCATCATCGCGATGGGCGCACCCGATCACGAGGGACGTACCCCGGACGTGGTGATCACCGAGGTCGGCGGCACGGTCGGTGACATCGAGTCGCAGCCGTTCCTCGAGGCGTGCCGCCAGGTGCGCCACTCGGTGGGCCGGGAGAACATTTTCTTCCTCCACGTCTCCCTCGTGCCGTACCTCGCGCCGTCCGGTGAGCTCAAGACCAAACCCACCCAGCACTCAGTCGCGGCGTTGCGCAACATCGGCATCGTGCCCGACGGCTTGGTTCTACGGTGTGACCGTGAGGTCCCCGACGCACTCAAGGCCAAGATCGCTCTGATGTGTGACGTCGACCTTGAGGGTGTGGTCTCCACCCCCGACGCCCCGAGCATCTACGACATCCCCAAGGTCTTGTTCTCCGAGCACCTGGACACCCATGTCATCCGCAAGCTCAACCTGCCGTTCCGCGACGTGGACTGGACCGTATGGGGCGAGCTGCTCAAGCGCGTGCACGAGCCGCGCGAAGAGGTCGAGATCGCTCTCGTCGGCAAGTACATCGACCTGCCGGACGCGTATCTGTCCGTCACCGAGGCCCTGCGCGCGGGCGGATTCGCCCACCACGCCCGGGTCAACATCCGCTGGGTGGAATCGGACGACTGCGCCACCGAGGCGGGCGCACGGGAGGCGCTCCGGGGCGTCGACGGGATGCTGATCCCGGGCGGGTTCGGCATCCGTGGCATCGAGGGCAAGCTCGGCGCCATCTCATGGGCACGCAAGAACCGCATCCCGCTGCTGGGCCTGTGCCTGGGCCTGCAGTGCTCGGTCATCGAGGCGGCCCGCTCGGTCGGTCTCGAGGGGGCGTCCTCGACCGAGTTCGATCCGGACACCGAGCATCCCGTCATATCCACGATGGCTGACCAGGTGGATGCCGTGGCCGGCAACGCCGACCTGGGCGGCACGATGCGGCTGGGCGCCTACCCGGCGGTCCTGGAGAAGGGCTCTCTGGTCGCCGAGGCCTACGGCACCACCGAGATCTCCGAACGTCATCGGCACCGTTTCGAGGTCAACAACGACTACCGGGACAAGGTTGCCGAGTCAGGTCTGAAGTTCTCCGGTACCTCGCCGGACGGCCACCTGGTGGAGTTCGTCGAGTACCCCCGCGACCAGCACCCGTTCTTCGTCGCCACCCAGGCCCACCCGGAATACAAGTCGCGACCCACACGCCCGCACCCGCTGTTCGCGGCGTTCATCAAGGCGTCGCTGGACTATGAGAACGAGATGCGGCTTCCCGTGGAGCCGTGGCGAGAGAACCAGCAGGACAGCGCCTCTGCCGAGGTCGTCGCGGCGGCTTCGGCGGACGACGAGAGCTGAGCCATGTCGCAATCCGGTGCCCCCGGGGCGCACGATTATCAGACCGTCGCCAGCCGCGAGATTTTCGACGGCCGCATCGTCAAGCTGCGCGTCGACACCCTGACCATGCCGGGCGGGGGCACCGCCGACAGAGAGATCTGTGGGCACGACGACGCCGCGGCCGTGGTGGCGGTCGATCCCGACGAACGGATCGTCCTGGTGCGCCAGTACCGCCACGCCGTGGCGGAGCGACTGTGGGAACTCCCCGCGGGACTCTGCGACGTGGCGGGTGAACCACCGCTGGAGACCGCGCGGCGCGAGTTGGTTGAGGAAGCGGGCCTGGAGGCCGACGAATGGCGTCCGGTCGTCGAGATCGTGCCCTCGCCCGGATTCAGTACGGAACGCGTCCACGTGTACCTGGCCACCGGCCTCCGTGATGTGGATCGGCCGGAGCCTCGGCACGAGGAGGCGGACATGGAGATCGCCCGCATGCCGTTGACCGAGGCCGTGGACGCGGTACTCGACGGCCGGATCGTCAACGGCATCGCCGTGGCGGGCATCCTCGCCGCCCGGACTCTGCTCGACCGGACCTGACGGGCGGGGCGCCATCGTGTCCGGTGACGCAGCCGTGGACGCACAGATCCGCGGATTTCTGGATCACCTCGCCGTCGAACGCGGAGCGTCTCCGCACACCCTCGCGGCCTACCGACGTGACCTCGACAGGTACCGACGTCACCTCGCCGCTGCCGGGGTGACGGACCTGACGTCGGTGAGCGAGTCCCACGTCGAGGATTTCCGTACGGTTCTGGCCACCGGGGACCCTGATGCCGGAAAGCGGCCCCTGGCGCCCAGCTCGGTCGCGCGCGCACTGGCGGCGGTCAGGGGCCTGCACAGGTTCGCCACCCGGGACGGGGTGACTCGTGTCGACACCGCGGCCGCTGTCCGCCCGCCCAGCCCTGCGAGACGGCTGCCCAAGGCGGTCCCGGTGGACCGGATGATCGCGATGATCGAGTCCGCCGGCGGGACGGAGACGGACACCGAGCCCGCCAGGCTGCGGGACCGGGCCATGCTCGAACTGCTGTATGCCTCGGGTGCTCGGGCCACCGAACTCCTGGGGTTGGACGTCGACGACATCGACGGGCTCGACCACTCCGAGGGGGGGTCGGTGCTGCTGCGTGGCAAGGGCGGCAAGGAACGGGTGGTTCCGCTGGGACGCCCGGCATGTGACGCGGTGAGCGCCTACCTGGTCCGGGCCCGCCCGGCGCTCGCGGTCACAGGGGGCCCGGCGCTGTTCGTCAACTCCCGGGGGGGCCGACTGTCCCGTCAGACCCTGTGGAACGTCGTCGGGGACGCGGCCAGACGCACGGGCCTCGGGCAGGACATCTCCCCGCACTCGTTCCGACACTCCTTCGCGACCCATCTCCTCGATGGAGGGGCGGACATACGGGTGGTCCAGGAGCTGCTGGGGCACTCGTCGGTCACCACGACCCAGGTGTACACGCTCGTCACCGTCGACACACTGCGTGAGGTCTGGGCCGAGTGCCACCCGCGGGCACGGTAACGTGGCCGGGGATACGGCCCGGGTGCGGGTGAGTGCGACGAGAGGAGACGCGGGTGGCGCAGAACACTGGGGCGATGGATCCCGCACTGTTCTCCCGCGCGGAGCTGTTGGGGGCCGACGACCCGGCAGCGGGCGAGGGGTTCGCAGCCATCCCCGAGCCCGAACCGCTCACCACGCACGGCCCGGCTGTCGTCATGTCGATGTGCAACCAGAAGGGCGGAGTCGGCAAGACCACCAGCACCATCAACCTCGCTGCGGCACTCGCCGAGTACGGTCGTCGCGTGCTCGTGGTGGATCTCGACCCTCAGGGCGCGCTGTCCGCAGGCATGGGGATCCGTCACCACGAGCTGGATCTGACCGTGTACAACCTCCTGGTGGACCACACCGTCTCCACGGAGGAGGTCCTGGTGCGCACGCGTGTCGAGGGAGTGGATCTCATCCCGGCGAACATCGACCTGTCGGCGGCCGAGATCCAGCTGGTCAACGAGGTGGGCCGCGAGCAGGCACTGGGCCGTGCGCTGTACCCGGTTTTGGACCGGTATGACTTTGTGCTCATAGACTGCCAGCCGTCCCTGGGCCTGCTGACCGTCAACGCCCTGGCCTGCTCGGATGGCGTGCTCATCCCGATGGAGTGCGAGTACTTCGCGCTGCGTGGCCTGGCACTGCTCACCGACACGATCGACAAGGTGCGTGAGCGCATCAATCCCCGCCTGCATCTGACGGGCATCCTCATCACGATGTTCGATCGGCGGACGGTTCACGCACGCGACGTTCTCGGTCGCGTCGTGGAGGTGTTCGGGGACAAGGTCTTCGACACGCTCGTCACCCGTACGGTTCGGTTCCCCGAGACGACCGTCGCCGGCGAGCCCATCACCACGTGGGCTCCGAAGTCCGCGGGAGCTCAGGCCTACCGGGCGCTGGCTCGCGAGGTCATCCAGCGCGGTAGGTGAGTGTCCCGGTGACCGGCTTGCAGGAGCCCGCGGAGGAAAGCGCCGGACCACCTGCCGATCCGGAGGAGCCGGCCGCAGGCGCAGCGGGCCCTGTCGACGAGTTCGTCGATCCCGCCGCGAGGGATGTGGGCCCGCGGGAGTTCACCGTCACCCTCACCAACTTCACAGGCCCGTTCGACCTGCTGCTCAAACTCATCGATTCGAGACGCCTCGACGTGACCGAGGTGGCGATCCACGCGGTGACCGACGAGTTCATCGCTCACACCCGCGAGTTGGGGGAGGAGGCGGGGCTCGAGGGGGTCACCGAGTTCCTGGTGGTGGCGGCCACGCTGCTCGATCTGAAGGCGGCGCGACTCGTGCCCTCCGGGGAGGTGCAGGACCCGGAGGATCTGGCGCTGCTTCAGGCGCGCGACATGTTGTTCGCCCGGCTCCTGCAGTTCCGCGCGTTCCGTCGGGTCGCCGAGTTGTTCGGCGAGTTGGACCGCACCGCGCGCCGCTCGTATCCGCGGACCGCCGGGCCGGACGAGGAGTTCCTGGGAATTCTCCCAGAAGTCGAGTTGGGAGTGGACCCCGAGCAGCTGGCCACCATCGCCGCGGTGGCGTTCCGCCCACGTCCGGTGGACGAGGTGGGGGTGGCTCACGTGCACACCCCTGTGGTCTCGGTCCCGGAGCAGGCGGGGCGCGTTCTGGAGCTGTTGCGGTTCCGTGGGCGGGACGAGTGGGTGGATTTCCGGGAGCTGGTATCGGGGTGTGATGAATCCCTCGTGGTCGTCGCCAGGTTCTTGGCGCTGTTGGAGTTGTACAGGGTGCGCGCGGTGGCGCTCGCCCAGGACGAGGCGCTGGGTGACCTCCTGGTGAGCTGGACGGGCGTAGAGGCCGATGAGGTGACCCGCGGAAAGGACGAGTGGACGTGAGCGACGACACGACAGACGTGGGGCCGGGCGGGGCCGAGCCGGAGGAACCACCGCTACGGGCTCGACTAGAGGCATTATTGCTGGTCGTGGACCAGCCCACGGCTGAGGAGTCGCTCGCGTCGGCCGCCGGGGCTTCGGTGGGGGAGGTGGACGCCGAGCTGCGTGCCTGGCGTGATGAGCTCACGATGAGCGGCAGCGGGATGGACCTGCGCCGTACGGGGGACGGTTGGCGTCTCTACACCCGTCGCGAACTGGCACCGTACGTGGAGCGGCTCCTGACCGACGGCACCCGGTCCACCCTGACCCGCGCGGCGCTTGAGACCCTCGCGGTGATCGCCTACCGGCAGCCGGTCACCCGATCGCGCATCGCGGCGGTACGCGGCGTCAATGTCGACGGTGTGATGCGGACCCTGGTTGCGCGCGGATTGGCCGTGGAATGCGGCACCGATGCGGACACCGGGGGCATCCTGTATAGGACGACGGAACTATTTCTGGAAAGATTGGGCCTTGCTTCACTCGACGAGCTCCCGGACATCGCCCCGTTGCTGCCGGATGTCGACCTGGTCGACGAGATGAGTGATGACCCCGCGGAGGATCCGCGGATTCCCGTGGGTAGGCGCCGGACCCCGGCGACCGACCCCGAACCCCGATACGACGACGAAGAGATGTGACGCCCGCATGACTGAATCCGCTGGCCGAGAAGGCGCACCGGTCCGGCTCCAGAAGGTACTCGCACAGGCGGGAGTGGCCTCCCGGCGTGCCTCAGAGGAACTCATCGCCCGAGGGCGGGTCGAGGTGGACGGGAAGATCGTGCGCCAGATGGGCGTGAAGGTTGATCCCGCGACCGCGGTGATCCGCGTGGACGGCACCCGGATCGTCCTGGACGACAGCCTGGTGCACCTCGCCCTGAACAAGCCGCGCGGCTATCACACCACCATGTCCGACGAGCGGGGCAGGCCCTGCGTGGGCGACCTCGTCGCAGGCCGGATCGATGCCGGGCAGCGACTCTTCCACGTGGGACGGCTCGACGCCGACACCGAGGGGCTGCTGCTGGTCACCAACGACGGTGAGCTGGCCCATCGCCTCATGCACCCCTCGTATGAGGTGTCCAAAACGTATATGGCCACCGTCACCGGGGTCGTGGGCAAGGGCATCGGCAAGCGGCTGCGCGAGGGTGTCGAGCTGGAGGACGGTCCGGCGAAAGTCGACCAGTTTTCGGTTCTGGACGTCCACGACGGACGGTCGCTCGTCAAGGTGGTACTTCACGAAGGCCGCAAGCACATCGTGCGCCGGATCCTCGCCGAGGTCGGCCACCCGGTCGAAGGGCTCGTGCGTACGCGTTTCGGCTCGGTGGCACTCGGTGACCAGCGTGCGGGGAGCTTCCGCAAGCTGGGCCGTAACGAGGTCTCCGACCTGTACGAGGCGGTGGGTCTGTGAGCGCCGCACGCCCCTGCCAACGGATCGCCATCGACGGTCCCGCCGGGACCGGTAAGTCCACGCTCGCCCGCACTCTCGCGGGCCGGGTCGGCGGTGCCTATCTGGACACCGGCGCGATGTATCGCGCGGCGACACTTCAGGTGCTACGCGCCGGGATCGACCCCGAGGACGCCGGTGCGGTGATCGATGCGACGGCAGACCTGCCGCTTCAGATCGGAACCGACGCCGGATCCGAGCGGATCCTGTTGGACGGTGAGGACGTGAGCGAGGAGATCCGCACCGCGCGGGTCACCGCCAATGTCTCCGCGGTCTCCGCCGTGCCGCAGGTGCGTGAGAATCTCGTTCGACTGCAGCGCCGTTTGGCCTCGGATGGCGGCACCGTCGTGCTCGAGGGCCGGGACATCGGCACCGTCGTCCTGCCCGATGCGGAGGTGAAGGTCTACCTGACGGCGAGCCCCGAGGTGCGGGCGCGGCGACGCACCGACCAAGACCGGGCCGCCGGACGGCCCGCCGACTACGACGAGGTCCTCGCCGCGGTGATCGAACGCGACCGCAAGGACTCCACCCGAGCCGCCAGCCCGCTTCGGCCGGCCGACGACGCCGTGGTGATCGA
>CAMNYG010000007.1 GCA_946570335.1 uncultured Dietzia sp.
CGGGCGCCGGCCTCCTGCGCCAGCGGCGACTCGTTCAACTGCCCTCCCGGCCCCACCAGACGACCCGGGCCGACGGACCACCGGCCCGGTTCGTCTACTGTCTGGGGCATGCCCGTTGTCATCACCGGATCCATCGCCACCGACCACCTGATGACCTTCTCCGGTCGCTTCTCGGAGCAGCTCCTCCCGGACCAGCTCGCGCATGTATCGCTGAGCTTTCTCGTGGACTCGCTCCAGATCCGCAGAGGAGGCGTGGGCGGCAACATCGCCTTCGCTCTCGGCGTCCTCGGACGGAAGCCGCACCTGGTGGGTGCCGCCGGTGAGGACTTCGCCGAGTACCGCGACTGGCTCGAGCGGCACGGCGTGGACTGCTCGGAAGTCCACATCAGCTCGGCCCTGCACACCGCCCGGTTCGTGTGCACCACGGACTCGGAGATGGCCCAGCTCGCGTCCTTCTACCCCGGTGCGATGGGGGAGGCCGCGACGATCTCGCTGGCTCGTTTGGTCGAGCGGATCGGCCGGCCCGAGCTGGTGTTGATCGGCGCCAACGATCCGACCGCCATGAACTCCCACACCGCCGAGTGCCGCGAGCTCGGCCTCGATTTCGCCGCTGATCCCTCGCAACAGCTGGCATTCCTCGACGGTGAGGCGGCCGCCGCGCTCGTCGACGGTGCCCGCTACCTGTTCACGAACGAGTACGAGTACGAGCTCCTTCTCAACAAGACCGGTTGGACCGCCGCCGAGTTGGACGCCAAGGTCGGCACCCGTATCACCACCCGCGGCGGCAAGAGCGTCGTGATCGTGGATCAGGGCGCCGAGCCGATCGAAGTCGGAATCGTGCCCTCGACCAACCTGCTCGATCCCACGGGTGTCGGTGACGCCTTTCGTGCGGGCTTCCTGAGCGGTGTGCTGGACGGGCTGTCGCTCGAGCGGGCCGCGCAGTTCGGTGCACTCATCGCCACTCACGTGCTCGAGACCACCGGCACGCAGGAGTGGACGATCGACCCTGCGGCCGCTCGTCGTCGCCTGGCCGAGACCTACGGCGAGGAGGCCGCCGAGGAGATCGCGGCTTCGCTGCCCGGTTGATCCTGCTGTACCGGCAGCTCTCTGCGGCCCGGGCGGTCCTTTCGAGCCACCTCGTTCCGAGCCCTCTCGTTCACGTGCGGTGAGTCAGTGCGTGCAGCATCGTCCCAGGACGGACTCGGGTGGTCGCTGACGGAGCGACTCAACGCGGGCTGGGTGCGGTCGACCGCGCGGCCTAGAGCCGGACGGGGTAGTCGCGCTGCTCGATGTCCGGGACGATGCGACCCTCGACGAAGATGCCGTGCCAGATCATGAAGCAGAGCATCGTCCAGATCCGGCGGCTGTGGTCGGACTCCCCACGGCGGTGCTCGTCGAGCATCCGCAGGACCGCAGCCTTGTCGACGTATTCGTCCGTGCCGGAGGCCATGACATGCCCGCGGGCCCAGTCGTGCAGTTCCGGCCCGGCCAGCCAGTGGCGGGTCGGCACGGGGAAGCCCAGCTTCTTACGGTGCAGCACGTGCGCCGGAACGATTCGCTCGAGTGCCCTACGCAGCGCATATTTGGTGGTTCCGTGCGAGATCTTCTCCGAATGCGGCAGGCGGGACGCGACCTCGTAGATCTCACGGTCGAGGAACGGCACCCGCAGTTCGAGTGAGTTGGCCATGGTGACCTTGTCGGCCTTGACGAGGATGTCGCCGCGCAGCCAGGTGAACAGGTCCAGGTGTTGCATCCGCGCGACCGGGTCCCAGCCCCGCGAGCGTTCGTAGATCGGCGCGGTGACGTCCTGGTGCCCCCACTCGGGGCGGTAGTCGCGCAGCACCGAGCGGACCTGCTCCTCGGAGAACGAGCGGGCGTTGCCGTAATAGCGGTCCTCGAGGCTCATCGATCCGCGGTGCAGCAGACTCTTGCCGCGGGTGCCCTCGGGGATGCGTGTACTGGCCCGGCCGAGGGCGCGGCGCAGTCCGCCGGGGATCTTCTCGAACGGCGCGAGCGAGAGTGGTTCCTTGTAGATGGTGTAGCCGCCGAACAACTCGTCCGCGCCCTCGCCGGACAGGACCACCTTGACGTGTTTACGGGCCTCGCGGGCGACGAAGTAGAGGGGGACCAGCGCTGGATCAGCGACGGGCTCGTCGAGGTACCAGATGATCTCCGGGATCGCGGCGGCGAACTCCTCAGGGGAGACCACCTTGACGATGTGCTCCACGCCGATCGCGGCGGCGGACTCGGCGGCCACGTCGATCTCGGAGTAGCCCTCACGCTCGAAGCCGGTGGTGAAGGTCAGCAGGTTCTCGTTGTGCCGGCGGGCGAGTGCGGCGATCGCCGTGGAATCGATACCGCCGGACAGGAACGAGCCCACGGTGACGTCGGCACGCATGTGTTTGGCGACAGAGTCCTCGAGGGCTTCGGCGATCTCCTGGTAGCGGCGCTCGGCGTCCCCGTCCACGAAGGGCACCACCGGGAAGGTGGGCTCGAAGTACCGCTCGATCGCCGGGGCCGCGCCGGGGGTGATGGTCGCGTGGCAGCCGGACTCCAATCGCCTGACGCCGCGCGTGAGGGTCTCGTCCTCCGGGACGTACTGCAGGGTGACGTAGTGCTGTAGGGCGCGGGTGTCCAGGGAGGTGTCGACGACGACGAGGTCGAGCAGTTCGCTCACGGACTTCTTCTCGCTGGCGAAAACCGTCCCGCCCTCGCCGCTGGCGATGTACAGCGGTTTGATGCCGAACGGGTCGCGGGCCACGAAGAGCGAACGCTCGATCGTGTCCCAGATCGCGAACGCGAACATGCCGCGCAGGCGGCGGACGGCGCCGGTGCCCCAGTGGTGGAAGGCCACGACGATCGGCTCACCGTCGCCCTCGGTGTTGAACGTGGCGCCGAACTCGGTCTCCAATTCCCGGCGGAGTTCGAGATAGTTGTAGATCTCACCGTTGAACACGAGCGCGTAGCGGTCGGGCTGCTCCGGCGGGCCCCATCGCAACGGCTGGTGCGAGTGGGCGATGTCGATAATCGACAGCCGGTTGAAGCCGAACGCCACATCGTCGTCGACCCACGTTCCGACCTCGTCGGGACCGCGGTGCCGCTGGCATCCCATGGCGCTCAGCACCCGGTTGTCGTGGGTACGGGCGGAGCCGTCGGGGGTGAGCAGACCAAGCAGGCCACACATGCGTCGGGTACCTCGTCGATCGAAAGTCGGTGGTGGTTCGTGGACCCACTTGCGCGGGTCGCGGCGGGTTCGAATACTACTGGTCTGTGGCAGCCACGCCGTCTCGCAGGACGGCGCGGGGGCGCATCGGGTGAATTGCCGGACCCGCGGCTTTCAAACTGAGAGGCGTGGTCTACTCTTCTAAGGTGTCCCGGCCATGTGGTCGGAGCCGCTGATCAGGAAGGCATGATGGTGGAACAGCGTGACGGGCGTCGTCGGACGCGCAGGGCGACACTCGCGGTGTCACTCGGCACATTGGGCTTGCTGTTGTCCGGTTGTAGCCTCCACACCGACAACAAGTGGTGGAACCAGACGATCAACTTCGGATTCCCGACCGGGATCACTCCCGAAGGCATCGCGATCCGTGAGTTCTGGACGGGCACCGTCATCACCTCACTGATCGTCGGCTTCTTCGTGTGGGGCCTGATCTTCTGGTCGATGGCGTTCCACCGCAAGAAGAAGAACGACGACGGGGAGTTCCCCCGTCAGACCGCCTACAACGTCCCGCTGGAGCTCGTCTACACCGCGGTGCCGTTCGTGATCATCTCGGTCCTCTTCTACTTCACCGTCATCACGCAGAACAAGGCTCTTGATCTGCGTCCTGAGGACGAGGTCGGTGTGCGGGTCGATGTGACCGCATTCCAGTGGAACTGGAAGTTCGGTTACAACAAGGTCGACGTCGAGGGCGTGACCATCGCCGACGGCACCAACGAGGAGGCGACCCGCCAGGCCGAGGAGGCCGGCGTGCTCTCCGAGGAGCAGCGCGAGGCTCTCGGTCACGAGGGCATGCCCGCAGCGGGTGGCCCGATCCACGGTCGCCTGGCCGAGGACAAGTCGTACCTGCACTACAACAACATCGAGACCGTCGGCACCTCTGAGGAGGTCCCGGTTCTGGTGCTCCCGACAGACACCCGTATCGAGTTCCGACTCGCCTCGGCGGACGTGATCCACTCGTTCTGGATCCCTGAGTTCATCTACAAGCTGGATGTCATGCCGCATCCCGGGCGCAACCAGCAGTTGAGCATGTTCCAGGTCGAGGAGATCGAGCGCGAAGGCGCGTTCGTCGGCCGCTGTGCCGAGATGTGTGGCGTCTACCACGCGATGATGAACTTCGAGCTCCGCGCTGTGTCGCCGGAGGACTTCGCCCAGTACATCCAGTTCCGTCAGGACAACCCGACGGCCACCAATGCCGAGGCGCTGCAGGAGATCGGCCAGACGCCGTACGCAACATCCACGTCGCCGTTCAAGACGGGGCGTAGCGATACGCGTGACCAGAACAACGTCATCGAGAACGCGTCGGCCAACTGACGTCTCTCCCGGGTATCACGCGAAGGACTCTTGAACGATGAACGCAACAGTAAGAATCTTCGACGGACTGGTGATCTTCTTCGTCGTCCTGGGGGTCGGCTACGCCTACCTCACCGGGAGCTCCCGTACCGACGTGGAGTGGGTCGGCACCACGGCCTTCGTGCTCTCGGCCGGGCTGTGTCTGCTCGTCGGTGGCTACCTGCGTTTCGTGGCGCGGCGCATCAACACGCTGCCCGAGGACTACGAGGAGGCCGAGGTCTCCGACGGTGCTGGTGAGCTCGGCTTCTTCAGCCCGCATAGCTTCTGGCCGTTCATGATGGCCTTCTCGATCTTCATCTTCGGCTACGGAGCGGCGTTCTGGAACTGGTGGGTGATCATCGGCGGCGTGATCGCGGCCATCATCACGATCAGTGGCCTGGTTTTCGAGTACCACTGGGGCCGGGAGAAGCACTGACCCGCCCTTGATCGACCCGCAGGAACCCCCGTCGCTCACCGCGTCGGGGGTTCCTGCGTAGGTGTGGCCGCACAGCGGTGCGACCACCAGTCGGTGCGGCGAGACAACGGGAGATGACGGTAGTGCTGGATATGGACGCGCTGGTCGCAGTGTCATGGTGGGCGATCGGCCCGCTGATCATCGTCGGGACGCTGTTGCACTTCGCGTTCGACTGGTCGGGACACAATCGGTTCGTCGCCGTCTTCAGCGCGGTCAACGAGAGCTACTGGGAACATGTCAAGATCGCGGCCTGGCCGACGATGCTGCTCTACGCGGTGCTGTTTCCGCTCGGGGGTGCCGGCCATCCGTCCTTCATCCCCGCAGCAACCGTCGCCCTGTACTCGATCCCCGTGACCATGATCGGCGTGGTGTTCGCCTACAAGGCGGTTACCCGACGGAATATCCTCTGGCTGGACATCGCCGTGTTCGGCCTGTCGATCGCCAGCGCCCAAGCGATTTTCGTGGGACTGTTCCGGGGGCTCGACGCCGGTTTCGTCGTCGTCCTCATCTCGGCTGTCTACCTCGCGGGGATCGTGGCCGCCTACCTACGGTTCACTCTCCGCCCGCCCGAGGAACCCGACGTCTTCCTGGACCCCGTCACCAACCGGTACGGACTCCGGGCGCATCCCGCGTTCGTCGAGGGGGAGGCGGGAGGCGGTGGCCCGGCCCGACGTGGGGCCACCGAGTAGAACCGGGGCCCCGTCCGCGTATCGGCTGACGGGGCCCCGGTTCTCTAGGGAGCACGCACTCTCCGGGGTTCCTACAGACCCATGTCCTTGGCGATGATGGTCTTCATGACCTCGTTGGTGCCACCGTAGATCCGGTTGACCCGGTTATCGGAATACAGGCGCGCGATCGGGTACTCGTTGATGAAGCCGTAGCCGCCGTGCAGCTGGAGGCAACGGTCGATGACCTCCGCGGCCACCTCGGTGCAGAACAGTTTGGCGGAGGCCGCCTCCGCCGGGGTCAGCTCGCCGGCGTCGAGCGCCTCGAGCGCGCGGTCCGCCACAGCCTGGGCGGCGTCGACCTTGGCCTTGCACGCCGCGAGCTCGAACTTCGTGTTCTGGAACGAGGCGACCGTCTTGCCGAAGACCTCGCGTTGCTCGACGTACTCCTGGGCGAAACGCACTGCCGCGGCTGCCTGAGCGTAGGCGCCGTAGGCGATACCCCAGCGCTCCGACGGCAGGTTCTGCCCGAGGTAGTTGAAGCCCCGGTTCTCCTCCCCGAGGAGGTCCTCGACCGGAACCTTGACGTCGGTGAAGGAAAGCTCGGCCGTGTCCGAGGTCTTGAGGCCGACCTTGTCGAGTTTGCGGCCGACGGCGTAGCCCTCCAGCGAGGTCTCCACGGCGAGCAGCGAGATGCCGAAGCGGCGGTCGTCCTCACGGGGGGGTGAGGTGCGGGCGCACACGATCATCCTGTCGGCGTGCACGCCGCCGGTGATGAACGTCTTGGCACCGTTGAGAACGTAGTGGGTACCGTCCTCGGACAGTTTGGCGGTGGTCTTCATTCCCGCCAGGTCCGAACCGGTGCCCGGCTCGGTCATGGCGATGGCCCACATCTCCTCTCCGGCGACGAACTTGGGCAGGTACCGCTGCTTCTGTTCGTCCGTGGCGAGCATCTTGATGTAGGGGAGGCACAAGCTTACGTGGACGTTGGAGCCGCCGAACGTGACGCCGGCGCGGGTGATCTCCTCGGTCTGGATGGCCTCGAACTTGTGGGTGTCCAGACCGGCGCCGCCGTATTCCTCGTCCACGGTGATCCCGAAGAGGCCCAGGTCGGCGAGCTTGTAGTAGAACTCGCGCGGGACGATTCCCGCCTCGTACCAGTCCTCGAAGTGTGGGGTCACCTCCGACTCGATGAAGGAGCGGAGCGTCTGGCGGAAGGCCTCGTGGTCTTCGTTGAACACAGTGCGGCGCAAAGGTCTGCCTTTCCCATGTGCATCCCGTCGGCGTGCGATGCGACGGGACGTCTGGTGGACGTATTTCTACCAGTGCGATCGTACTAGGGTGCGGCGAGACCGAACCGGCCGACGGGATTCCTGACCGCGACAAAATTCTGGAACGTGTTTCACAGGTGTCAGGCGCTCGATAGGCTCGCGTCGTGGTGCACGGTGTCCCTGTCTTCCGGGAAGCCCGCCGTGGACGAGACGGACGACGAATGAGGGACGGGCCAGTGGAGAAGGAAATCACTTTCGACGCGGAATTCGACGTGGTGGTCGTGGGGTCCGGGGTGGCGGCATTGTTCGGCGCCGCGGCCGCGGCCTCCCGGGGCCTGTCCACGTGTCTGGTGGAGAAGACCGACCGTTTCGGCGGGACGTCCGCGTACTCGGGAGGGGCGGTGTGGCTGCCAGGCAACGCCGTACTGGCCCGCGACGGGCTCGAGGACTCCGTCGAGCGCGGGCGGACGTACTTTCGCGCCGTGGTGGGGGACCGCACGGATCCACAGGTGCAGGACGCATTCCTCAACACGGGTCCGAAAGTCGTGGACTTCCTCCTGAAAGAGCTGGGCATCCCCATGCGGTTCCAGCCCTTCCCGGACTACTTCGACGCCCCTGGACGTCAGGAGGCGGGTCGGAGCATCTACCCGAAGCCGATCAAGGGCGTGGAGCTCGGTGACCGCGTCCTGGATGTCCGCTCGGCGGTACCGGTGGACCAGTTCGCCGCCGACGAGGACACCACGAAGCTCGAGGGCGGGCGGGCATGGGTGGCTCGCCTGCTCTTGGCGATCGACGACATGGAGAACGCCGAGCTCCGGCTGTCCTGCGCGGCACGCGAACTGATCCGTGACGCCGACGGGAAGGTCGTCGGTGTGGCTGTGGAGCGGGACGGTCGTCGCGAGGTGCTGGGCGCCAGGCGCGGGGTGCTGGTCGCGGCCGGTGGGTTCGAACGGTCCGCGACGCTGCGTGAGCAGTGGCAACAGATGCCCACCGCAGATTGGTCCTCGTCGCATCCCGCCACCGGCTCGGGCGATGCGGTCCGCATGTTCGAGGAGGTCGGAGCCGAGCTTGATCTGCTCGACCAGTCGTGGTGGTGCCCGGCCACACTGTTTCCCAACGGCCACGCGGCCTTCACCCTGGGGTTTCGGTCCGGACTCATCGTCGACGGAACCGGGCGCCGCTTCGCCGACGAACTGCTCCCGTACGACCAGATGGGACGCAAGATGCGCGCCCGGATGGCCGACGGCGCCGGAGACGAGTTCTGGTTCGTCTTCGACGACGCCGAGGCCGGGGGATTCCCGGCGATCTGTATCCCCGCTCCGGACGCCGATGAGCTCCGTGCGGCCGGACTCTGGCACACCGCTGGCAGTGTCGAGGATCTCGCAGGGATGACAGGACTCGACCCGGACGCGCTGCGCGACAGTGTCGACCGCTTCAACGAGTTCGCCGAGCAGGGCGAGGACACCGACTTCCGTCGTGGCGAGGACCCCTACGGTCGGTTCTTCCTCGGCGCCTCGACACCGCAGCAGTGCCTGCGCCCGGTGGGCGGGGACCGCCTTCATGCCGTTCGGCTCGTTCTGGGCGACCTGGGGACGAAGGGCGGTGCGGTGATCGACGTCAACGGCGCCGTCGTCGACATCGAGGGCCGACCCATCGCCGGCCTGTACGCCGCCGGGAACTCCTCGGCGTCGGTTTCCGGAGAGGCCTACCCAGGGCCCGGGGTGCCGCTCGGGTCGGGAATGGCGATGGCGTTCCGCGCGGTCGCGGACATGGCTGGCGAACCGCTGCCGGTCACGCCTTGAGGTCACGCCCTTGAGGGGAGCCGGGGCCGTGGGCCCAGGCCAGGAACTCCGCTACAGACAGGATCGGTTTATCCCATTTCCGCGCATTGCGGGCCTTGATCGACTGGGTTCCGTGTTCTGCTACGACCAGTACGTCGCAGCGGGTCTTGGTGACGTTGTCGACTGGTTCGAGCCCTCTGCCGATCGCGAGTGCCTCGATCGATTCGCGTGACAGCAGGACCCCGGCGTCGTCGAGCGCGCTGCCGGTGAAGCACACCCGGGTTCCGGGCGTGAGCACCGCGGCGGCATCGGCTCGGGGGAGGGCCTCCAGCCCCTCCGTCATGTCGGTGCCGAGAACGGTCCCGACGTGACGGAGTCGGGTGAGCACATCGGCGGTGACGGGCACACGTTCGGCTGCTCGACGAATCTGTTCGGCCACCAGCGCGCTCGCCCCGTCGAGCAGTTCGTGGTCGCCCGGCGTCATCGCCACCACACGCGGTGCGGGGTCGACGGCAGCTCCGTCTGCCGGTCCGCCGACGGGGGACACGACGTCAGCTGTGGGCGTGCTCGTGGCGTGTTGCAGCCCCAGCAGGGCCGGGCCCACACGCGCGCTGATCTCGAGTATCGCCGAGAGCTGGGGGAGTACCCGGGAGGACGGCGGCGGGACGTCTGCGTCGCGACTGACCAGGTAGCTGATCTCGGATTCGTCGAGCAGATCGGCGTCAAAGCTCCCGGCTGCGTTGTCCTCGGGCGATAACCGGGTGAGTGCTTCGAGCGCTGTCCGTGCCCGGGTGAGCGCCGATCCCGAACGTGCCCGGGCGCGTTCTCCCGGGGTCAGTCGGTGGCCGGGCACGTCCACTCCCAGCGGCAGGGGCGCCGCGCTGCCGAGGCGTCGGAGTTCGAACTCCAGCTCACCGAGGGTGCGGTCCACGTCCACCGCGACCGGGGTGTATCCGTCGAGGAGCGGTGCGAGCAGGGTCCACGCCTCGAGCAGGGTGGGGGCGAGCAGCACGTCGGAGACGGTGATCCCGAACGCGGACCGGGCCTGCGCGAGATCCCGTTGCGGGTTGATCAGCGTGGTGACCGCTGTGCCGTCCTGGAATGCCACCGCCAGTTCGACGGGCCGTGGACGGGCTCGTGTGCCCTCGTCGCCGACGGAGAGGGCCGCGATCGCACAGTAGCGGCGCGGTGCGGAGACGGTGTCGAGGGTGCGGAGGAACCGGGTGATGCGCCGGTCGGTCTTGAGATCGCGCGGGTGGACGGGCCTGGTGAGGACCAGTCCGTCAAGGGATCGGCAGCGGCTGAGGGCCACGTAGAGCTGCCCGGCGGCGAAGGTACCGCCGCTGAGGTCGACCACGAGCCTGTCCAGGGTCTGCCCCTGGCTCTTGTGGATGGTGATCGCCCAGGACAGAGCGAACGGGTACTGGGTGAAGGTGCCCACCACCTCGTGCCGCATGGTGCCGCCGGCGGAGACGGGGCGGGTGACGTCCCAGGTGTGCAGGGCGACCTCCGCGACCTCGCCGTCGGTGAACTCGACGACGACGACGGGGCCGCGCTCATCCCGGTCACCACGTCGACCGAAGGTCACATCGAGCACACGGCCGATGGATCCGTTGACCCATCGGTCGTACGGGTCGTTGGTGAGCATCATGACCTGGGCGCCGATCTTGAAGCTCAAGATCCGGGCTGTCGGCGGTTCGAAGTCGGTGACGTCTCCGGTGGTGGTGGCCTCCATCGCGAGTTCGTCCCCGGGCAGGCGCTCGAGACAGCGCCTGTTCCGGTCCGCTGCGATCCGGCTGGTGGTCGTCAGTGTCAGCCAGAATTCACCGTCCGGCGGTTCGAAATCGGGGTCCGTGCGTGCATTGAGCCGTTCGAGGGCATGGCCGACCAGCGAGCCTTCTCGGATGGAGTTGAGGATGCTCGTCAGAGCCGGATCATCGGACTGGCGGAACACATGGTTGAGGTCGACGGTGGGGAAGTGCTTGCGGCTGAAGTGCTTGGCGGAGAAGAAGTACGGGGTGTCGTAGACCGTAGCGAAAGCCGCTGCTTCGTGTTCGGTCACCACCGGCGGTAGCTGGAACAGATCGCCGACCAGAACGAGTTGAACTCCGCCGAACGGCTGTGTCGGGTCCGGGCCGAACCGCTCCAGTGCCACCGCGATCATGTCGAATACGTCGGCCCTGATCATCGAGGCCTCGTCGAGGACGAGAGTGTGCAGGTAGGACAGGGCGGTGGCGAATCGACTGGGACGGTACGCGGAGCTGCGGATGTGTTCGACGGTGTGGCTCGGGTGGAACCCGAACAGGCGATGAATCGTGTACCCGCCCACGTTGAGTGCGGCTATCCCGGTCGGCGCGGCGACGAGCGTCGGATGCTCGGTCTCGTCGAGGAAATGTCGGATCAGGGTCGACTTTCCGGTGCCGGCCTTGCCGGTGAGGAGCAGGTCGTGTCCGCCGTGGAGGAGTTCCAGGGCGTGACGGATCTCGTCGGTGAGGACGATGCCGTTCGACGTGATGTCGTCGACGTCCCGTTCGTGCGAAGCCATGGCGCTCCTGGAGCAGGGAGAGTTGGTGACGAAAGACCGCGGGCCGGATCTCCGAGTGGAGATCCGGCCCGCGGTCGGGTGCTAGCGGGGATCAGTGCTCGTCGTGACGACGGGCACGGTTCTCCTCCTGCAGTGTGTTGAGCATACGGTATTCGCGCTCGTGCTTCTCCTCGTCCGCCTCCCCGAGGAGGCGGGCCTCGTCCTGCGGGTCCGGTCTGAGAGCGCCGAGCGGCGGGCGACCGGCGACCCCGAGCTGGTTCATCTTGGTGGGCACCTTGGCACCGGCGTACTCGAGCGGGATGGCGTGGCCGTCCTCGTCGACGTCGCCGAGCGGCTGGTGGACCTCGATGAACTCACCCTGCGGCATACGCATGATGATTCCGGTTTCGATGCCGTGCTCGAGGACCTCGCGGTCCGCACGCTGCAGACCCAGGCAGAGCCGGTAGGTGAAGAAGTACACCAGCGGCGGCAGCAGGATCAGCCCGATACGGCCGGCCCAGGTGGTCGCGTTCAACGAGATGTTGAAGTGGTAGGCGATGAGGTCGTTCGCGCCCATCAGCACGAGGATCATGTAGAACGTGATGGCCATCATGCCGGCGGCGGTCCGGACCGGAACGTCGCGGGGGCGCTGCAGCAGGTTGTGGTGCGCGGTGTCGCCCGAGAACTTGGACTCGATCCACGGGTAGGCGAACATCAGCACGAACATCGCACCGAGCATCACTGCGACCCAGGTGGTGGCGGTGATCGTGTACGGGCCGAGGTAGATCTCCCAGGCCGGCATCACACGGGCTCCGCCCTCCGTGAAGAGCATGTACCAGTCAGGTTGCGAGCCCGCGGAGATTGCTGCCGGGTTATACGGCCCGAGGTTCCATATCGCGTTGATGGTGAACAGCCCCGAGAAGAGCATGATGATACCGACCGTGATCGCGCCGAAGGCGACCGACTTGACCGCGAACACGGGAAGGATGCGGACGCCGACGACGTTGTTCTCGGTACGGCCGGCCCCGGGGAACTGCGTGTGCTTCTGGTACCAGACCAGCGCGAGGTGTGCCGCGATCAGAGCCAGGATGATGGCGGGGATGATCAGCACGTGCAGGACGTAGAAGCGCGGGATCATCAGGTCGCCGGGGAAGTCACCGCCGAAGACCAGCCAGTGCAGCCACGTTCCGATGACCGGCAGTCCCACGATGATGGCCGAGGTGATCCGGAGGCCGGTGCCGGACAGCAGCTCGTCCGGCAGACCGTACCCGAGGAAGCCCTCGACGATGCCCAGCAGCAGCAGCACGCAGCCGATGATCCAGTTCGCCTCACGCGGGCGCCGGAACGCGCCGGTGAAGAAGATGCGCAACATGTGGACGACCATCGAGGCCACGAAAAGCAGCGCCGCCCAGTGGTGGATCTGTCGCACGAAGAGTCCGCCGCGCACTTCGAACGAGATGTTCAGCGCGGTCTCGTACGCACGGGACATCTCGACGCCGTTCAGGGGTGCGTAGGCGCCCTGGTAGATCACCTTCGACATGGAGGGGTCGAAGAACAGGGTGAGGTAGACACCCGAGATCAGCAGGATGATGAAGCTGTACAGGGCGATCTCGCCCAACAGGAAGGACCAGTGGGTCGGGAAGACCTTGTTGATCTGCCGGCGCATACCCTGCGCCATGGTGTACCGCGAGTCGAGGTTGTCCCCGACTGTCGCGAGCTTGCTGTTGTTGCTCATGAACGACGCTCCCAGTAGGCAGGTCCGACCGGCTCGATGAAGTCACCGTTGGCGACGAGGTAGCCCTCGCTGTCCACGGCGATGGGCAGCTGTGGAAGCGCACGCGCCGCGGGGCCGAAGACCGGCTTCGCGTATTCGAGTGCGTCGAACTGCGACTGGTGGCACGGGCAGAGGAAACGATGGGTCTGCTGCTCGTACAGCGAGGTGGGGCACCCGAGGTGGGTGCAGATCTTCGAGTACGCGTAGAGGTCGCCGTAGTTGAAGTTCTCCTGGCCCTTGCGCTTGATCACGCGGGCGGCGTCCTCGGGTCGGAAGCGGATGAGCATGACCGAGTTACGCGTGCCGTGGATCGAGTGCATGTCCTCGGTGAAGTTGCCGAGCGCGCTCGCGGGGAGCGGGAAGACGGTCTCGAGGGCTCCGGTCGAGAGGTCGTCGATGTGAATCCGCTCGAGACGGCCCTGGCCGGCCGGCGGGTGCCCGTCCGGGAAGACCTTGCCGGTGTCGCGACCGAGGTAGACCTTTTCGGCGGGGAGCCCGTCGGGGCGGTTGTGGGACGCGAGGGTCCAGCCCGTGGTGTGAAGGGTTCCGTCGCCGGCGATGGTCATCGGACCACGCTTCCACGGGTTCTTGATCATGCCGCCGAGCGGCAGGATCGCGGAGAGACCGATCAGGCCGACGCTGGCCCCGAGGAAGCCACCCATGACCTTCCGGCGACCGAAGGTGGAGGACTTCCAGGAGTCGTTGAGCTCGGCGACGATGGTGCGCCGGTCGACCTCGCTGGAAGGTCCGTCGTGGCGCGTCTGGACCGAGATCTCCTCCGGGATGAACTTCTTGGTGAACTGCACGGCGCCGAAGCCCAGGAACAGGATCGACAGACCGATCGTCACACCGAGAAGCGGGGTGTAGGCCATGTACAGCCAGTAGCCGTCCTCACCCTCGCCGCGGTGCTCCCACGGCCAGAAGATGTAGACCGCGGCAAAGGCCAGACCGAAGAGGGCGGACAGTGCGAACCAGGTGGTGACGGTGCGCGCTGCGCGCTTCTCCGCACGCGTTTCGACGCCCTCGGGCCAGCGGGCCTCACGGTACTTGACGTCGACCTCGTCGAGCTCGGTACCGAGACGGACGAGCTCTTCCTCGCTCATCCGATCCAGGTCCGCAGGGGACGGGTTCTTGGGGGTCTCACTCATGAACGGGATCCGATCCACAGGGTCGCACCGATGAGGGCGACGATGCCGACAAGCCACATGGCTGCACCTTCGGTGACGGGGCCGAGGCCACCCAGGCCGTAACCGCCGGGCGAGACCTTGGAGTCACGGTTCTTGATGTAGGCGATGATGTCCTTCTTCTCGTCAGGCGTGAGCTGACGATCCGAGAACTTGGGCATGTTCTGCGGGCCGGTGAGCATGGCCTGGTAGATCTCCTGCTCGTTGGCAGGATCGAGAATCGGGGCGTACTTGCCTGCGGAGAGCGCACCGCCACGACCGGTGAAGTTGTGGCACGAGGCGCAGTTGAGGCGGAAGAGCTCGCCGCCACGGGCCAGCTCCTCTTCGCGGCTCTCACCGGAAACGCCGCGCAGACTCTCCTGGGCGATGGTGCCGTCCGGGTTGGTGATGATGCCCGGGCCGCCGCCGTACTGGTCGACGTAGGCCGCCAGCGCGACGATCTGGTGTTCGTTGTAGCGCGGCTTCTTCCGCTCGGCCTGGGCCTCGTTGTCCGCTGCCGGCATGCGACCGGAGTGGACCTGGAAGTAGACGGAACCCGCACCGACACCCACGAGCGACGGACCGCGGTCCTCGACACCCTGGAGGTTCTGTCCGTGACAGGTGATGCAGGCGACGTCGTAGATCGACTTACCCTCGGCGATGAGCGCGGCCTGGTCCTGCTGCGCGGTCGCGACCTGCGGCTCGGGGACCACGGCGGTGGCGATCGCTCCGGCGCCCAGCAGACCGGCGGCGATGACGAGCGCGCCTGTCGCCTTGCGACGACGCTTGGTCGACGCT
>CAMNYG010000008.1 GCA_946570335.1 uncultured Dietzia sp.
CCGGCGCGCTCCAGTTCGGAGGGGGCCCCGAAGGCCACGCGGCGGCCGCGGTCGACGATCACCACCTCGTCCGCGAGCGCGGCCGCCTCGTCCATGAGGTGGGTGGTGAGCAGCACGGCCACGCCGTCACGTCGCAGAGCCCGGACGAGGTCCCACACGGCCAGTCGTGCCTGTGCGTCGAGTCCTGCGGTGGGCTCGTCGAGGAAGACCAGCTCGGGGCGGCCGATCACCGCGATCGCGAGCGAGAGTCGCTGTTGCTGCCCCCCTGACAGGCGCCGGTACGGCGTTCGCAGGTGATCGCTGAGCCCGAGCTCGGCCATGAGCCAGTCCGGGTCGAGAGGGTCGGCGTAATAGGAGGCGACCAGGCGCACCATCTCGCCCACTCGCACACCTGGGTAGGCCCCACCGCCCTGGAGCATCATCCCGATCCGATTGCGCACCTTCTGTCTCTCGGCGACAGGATCCATACCCAGCACCCGCACGGACCCGGAATCCGGCCGGATGAAGCCTTCGCAGATCTCGACCGTGGTGGTCTTGCCCGCCCCGTTGGGGCCGAGTAGTGCCATGACCTGTCCACGTTCGAGTGCCAGGTCCAGTCCGGCGACGGCGGTGGTGTCGCCGAAAGTCTTGACAAGTCCGTCGACCTGCAATGCGGTGGAGTCGGTCGATGGGGTCACGGATGCCGATTGTAGGCCGGTGGTCTCAGCGGTACCGCAACAGCCCGGGCCAGCGAAAGAGCGCGACGATGACGATCGCGACGGCCACGACGGTCGCCGCCCAGGCCTGGACGGTCACGAAGGGTGGTAGGCCCGCGCCCGGCGGAAGTGTGAAACACGCGAGCACGGCGCTGACCACGACGACCGGGATCCGGAACTCCACGCGGGAAGCCCACGCCGCCAACGGCACGAGTGCCCACAGCACGTACCAGGGGTGGACCACCGGGAAACACAGGACGATCGCGGCCATGGACACGCCGAGACCACCGACAGGGTTGATCCGGCCGGCCTGTACCGCGAACAACATGCGGATGGTGAACGCGGCGGCGATGACGAGAGCCGCGGACTGCACCATCACGAGAATCTGTTCGGTGTGGTCGCCGAGCCCGAGATACTGACCGACGCCCCCGGCGATGACGCCGATCGCGGTGGGCGGCGAGAGCCAGCTCCGGAGCGAGGTGGCGGCACCGAGTTTGGTGATCCAGCCGAGCCCGGACGAGGTGGCGAGGACAGCGATCGCGGTGGTCACGCCACTGATGGAGAGCATCGTCAGCATCGACCGGACGATCGCCGACCATCCCGCGCCCCAGCGGCGGGCCAGTGCCATCCCCACGAACCCGAGTGCCACGACGGTCGGCAGTTTCACCAGTGCGGAACCGGTCACCAGGACGGTGCCGAGCACGAACAAAGACGTGGTCCGCCAGCCGCGCGGGCTGTCGACGGCCCGCAACGCCAAGACCAGCCCGATCGCGAGCATCCCCATCATCAGCGATTCCGAGT
Organism: uncultured Dietzia sp.; assembly: GCA_946570335.1. Classification (GTDB taxonomy): domain Bacteria; phylum Actinomycetota; class Actinomycetes; order Mycobacteriales; family Mycobacteriaceae; genus Dietzia. The sequence goes on from CAMNYG010000008.1 coordinate 1,497, forward strand.
GGATGCCTGAGACGAGGTGGAACAACACCAGCGGGTTGGCCACGGCGAGCCAGAGGGCGGCCACGTCCGAGACACCGCAGTACTCGGCCAGCCGGGGGACCGCCCATCCGAGCATGAGGATCCCGATCACCGCCACGATCCGGTGCAGGATGATCCCGGCCACGACCTCGTCTCCGGTCACCAGGTGGATGACCTTCTGTACTCCGAGGAACAGGGGGCCGTACTGGTTCGGGGTGTCCCGCCAGATGTCCGGCACGTTGATGGTCAGGGGGTGGCCGGGTCCGAGTGCGGATACCGGTCCCAGCGCATAGGGGTCGTCGAGTTGATTCCCGATGGCCCCCTGGGCGAGGTAGCTGTAGACGTCCTTGCTGAACATCGGAGGCGCCACGGCGAGGGGGAGTGCCCAGGAGGCGATTATCCGGTCGAGGGTGGCGCGGTCGATCCGACCACTGAGCCGACCATGCCGGTCCCTGCCCAGAACGTAGGGTGCCAGCAGCAGCCAACACAACGTCACCACGACCATGCCCGTCATGACGACGGTCATCGATGACTGCTGGAGACGCAGCCAGAGACCGAACAGCCGCTCGCCGGCGGCCGGGTTCTGCAGAACCGGCAACGCACCCGCACCCAGAGCGCCGACCGCCATCGCGACAGCGGCGGTGGTGCCGATGAATCGGATGCGGCGCAGCCGGTTCAGCTCGGCCGACAGGGGGGAACCGGTGAACAGTTCCACGGTGTGCAGACGGGACGCCACCGACCCGGCGCCGCGCCCGGGGAATTCGCCTACCACAGTCCCGACCTTCCTCCACCGCGTGTCTCGCCGGCCCACTTCCGGGCAGACCTTGAGGACGCGCCGGGGGTGGGGGAATATTTCCGACACAAGGTTGTTGCGTAATATCAGGTGGTGCGTCCCGCACGGGGCGCAGAAAGCATAACCGGAAGGGAGTGGCATATGAGCGTGCAGCACGTCGAAGACAGCAGCACGCGACCCGACACCCGTTCCGCGATCCGGGAGCTCCTCCTGCAGCGAGGAGCTCTCACCGCATCCGAGATCGGACGGGAGCTGGGCCTGACCGCAGCCGGTGTCCGCCGACATCTGGACATCCTGGAGGAGGCCGGCGAGGTCGAGTCGGTCCGGAGCAGACCGGCCGGGACACGTGGCCGCCCAGCGAGGGCGTTCCAGGTCACCCCCTCAGGCCGCAACACAGCCCACCACGGGTACGATCACCTGGCCGTCGAGGCGCTGACCGCGCTGCGTCGGGTGGGGGGATCAGAGGCTGTGATCGACTTCGCCCGGGAGCGCGTCCGTTCGGTCATCGGCAAGGTCCGTCCCGCCGAGGGGCCGCACGACGTCGAACGCGCCGCGAACGACATCGCGGCAGCCCTGTCCGAGGCCGGGTACGCCTCCTCGGTGGAAGAGGTCGGCCACGGCCTGCAGGTCTGCCAGCACCACTGCCCGGTCTGGAACGTCGCCTCGCGCTTTCCCGAGCTGTGCGAGGCCGAGCAGGAGGTGGTGTCCGAGATCGTGGGCACCCACGTCCAGCGCCTCGCGACCATTGCGGGCGGCAACTGCGCCTGCACCACAAACATCCCGACAGGGATCGTGTCCACGGACGACCTCACGGCCACGATCCCCGCACCGGCCGACGCGCCCGCGTCGGCACCGACCGCCGAAAGGACAGTGCGATGACCATCACCCCAGATCAGGTGACGGCCGACGTCACCGAGCCGACCACAGATGAGGAGCGGATCGCCTCCCTCGGCCAGTACAACTACGGCTGGCACGACTCGGACGACGCCGGGGCCACCGCCAAGCGCGGCCTGTCCGAGGCGGTCGTACGCGACATCTCCGCCAAGAAGAACGAGTCCGACTGGATGCTCGACAAGCGCCTCAAGGCGCTGCAGATCTTCGAGAAGAAGCCGATGCCGGCGTGGGGCTCCGACCTGTCTGGCATCGAGTTCGACAACATCAAGTACTTCGTCCGTTCCACGGAGAAGCAGGCCACCAGCTGGGAGGACCTGCCCGAGGACATCAAGAACACCTATGACAAGCTCGGCATCCCCGAGGCGGAGAAGCAGCGCCTGGTCTCGGGTGTCGCCGCACAGTACGAGTCTGAGGTGGTCTACCACCAGATCCGTGAGGACCTCGAGTCCCAGGGCGTCATCTTCATGGACACCGACACCGCGTTCCGTGAGCACCCCGAGTTCTTCGAGGAGTACTTCGGCTCGGTGATCCCCTCCGGGGACAACAAGTTCTCGGCGCTCAACACCGCTGTCTGGTCGGGCGGCTCGTTCGTCTATGTGCCCAAGGGCGTGCACGTCGACATCCCGCTGCAGGCCTACTTCCGTATCAACACGGAGAACATGGGCCAGTTCGAGCGGACCCTCATCATCGTCGACGAGGACGCCTACGTGCACTACGTCGAGGGCTGCACGGCTCCGATCTACAAGTCGGACTCGCTGCATTCCGCGGTGGTGGAGATCATCGTCAAGAAGGGCGGACGCTGCCGCTACACGACCATCCAGAACTGGTCGAACAACGTCTACAACCTCGTCACCAAGCGTGCACGTGCCGAGGAGGGCGCGACCATGGAGTGGGTCGACGGCAACATCGGCTCCAAGGTCACCATGAAGTACCCGGCCGTGTGGTTGACGGGCGAACACGCCAAGGGAGAGGTTCTCTCGGTCGCGTTCGCGGGCGAGGGCCAGCACCAGGACACCGGTTCCAAGATGCTGCACCTGGCGCCGAACACCTCCTCGAACATCGTCTCCAAGTCGGTGGCGCGTGGCGGTGGACGTTCCGCGTACCGCGGTCTGATCCAGATCAACCCGGGCGCCAAGGGCTCCAAGTCGAACGTCGAGTGCGACGCGCTTCTCGTCGACAACATCAGCCGGTCGGATACGTATCCCTACATCGACATCCGCGAGGATGACGTGACACTGGGACACGAGGCCACCGTATCCAAGGTGAGCCAGGACCAGTTGTTCTACCTCATGAGCCGCGGACTGACCGAGGAAGAGGCGATGGCGATGATCGTGCGCGGCTTCGTCGAGCCGATCGCCAAGGAGCTCCCGATGGAGTACGCCCTGGAGCTCAACCGCCTCATCGAACTCCAGATGGAAGGATCGGTGGGCTGACCACCATGACCGACACCACCGCTACCACCACGGGCTCCGTCGCACCGGTCACGGACCGCTACGGCATCCCCGTCGGCGCCACCAAGGGCGACCAGTTCTCGTCTTTCGACGTCGACGCGTTCGAGGTGCCCAGTCACAAGGACGAGATCTGGCGCTTCACCCCGCTCAGGCGCCTGCGCGGCGTCCACGACGGCTCGGCCGTCACGGCTGACGGCCGTCTGCACGTCTCGATCGCCGAGCGCGACGGTGTGACGGTCGAGACCGTCGCCACCACCGACAAGCGGGTCGGCACCGCCGGCGCTCCGCGCGACCGGGTGTCCGCACAGGCCTATTCCTCCGTCGACGAGGCCACGATCATCACCGTGGCCTCGGAGACGGAGCTCGCCGAACCCGTCTACGTCAGCGTCGAAGGCCCGGGCGAGGGGAAGCTCGCCTACGGGCACACCCAGATCCACCTCGAACGCTTCGCCAACGCCACCATCGTGATCGACCAGCGGGGCGGCGGAACAATCGCCGAGAACGTCGAGTTCATCGTCGATGATTCGGCACACCTTGAGCTCGTCCTCATCCAGGACTGGGACGACGACGCGCTGCACCTGGCCGGCCACCACCTGCTGGTGGGGCGCGACGCGACGGTCACCTACACCACCGTGACCTTCGGCGGCGAGGTCGTCCGGATCGCGCCGGTGGTGAACTTCACCGCCCAGGGCGGTACCGCCACCCTGAACGGCCTGTACTACGCCGACGACGGCCAGCACATCGAGCATCGCCTGCTGGTAGACCACTCGGTCCCCAACTGCACATCGGAGATCCTGTACAAGGGAGCTCTCCAGGGAGACGCGAAGTCCAACCTGCCGGACGCCCACACGGTCTGGATCGGTGACGTGCTGATCCGCGCGGAGGCGGAGGGCACCGACACGTACGAGATGAACCGCAATCTCGTGCTCACCGACGGCGCACGTGCTGATTCCGTACCGAACCTGGAGATCGAGACAGGCGAGATCGCCGGCGCCGGTCACGCTTCCGCCGTCGGTCGTTTCGACGACGAGCACTTGTTCTACCTCATGTCCCGCGGCATTCCCGAGGACGACGCCCGCCGGCTCGTCGTGCGCGGTTTCTTCGGTGAGGTGATCAGCCGGATCGGCGTGCCCGAGGTCCGCGAGCGGATCACCGAGGCCGTCGAAGCCGAACTGCAGGCGTCCGGCCTGTGACGGCCGCCGGCTGACCCATAACCCCACGACTTCTCAGACAAGATTGCGAGTACCGATCACCATGACCACTCTCGAGATCAAGGGCCTGACCGCCCGTGTGGCCGCGACGGAGGACGCGGAGCCAGTCGACATCCTCAAGGGCGTCGACCTCACCATCAGCTCGGGTGAGACCCACGCCATCATGGGCCCCAACGGGTCCGGTAAGTCCACGCTGGCCTACGTCGTGGCCGGTCACCCCAAGTATGAGGTCACCGGTGGAACCGTGACCCTCGACGGCGAGGACGTGCTGTCCATGGAGGTCGACGAGCGGGCACGGGCCGGTCTGTTCCTGGCCATGCAGTACCCGACCGAGGTCCCCGGGGTCTCGACCGCCAACTTCCTACGCACTGCTGCCACCGCGGTCCGCGGTGAGGCGCCCAAGCTCCGGCACTGGGTCAAGGAGGTCAAGGAGGCCATGGCGGACCTGGACTTCGACCAGGCGTTCTCCGAGCGCAGTGTCAACGAGGGCTTTTCCGGCGGCGAGAAGAAGCGCCACGAGATCCTGCAGCTCGACCTCCTCAAGCCGAAGATCGCGGTGCTCGACGAGACCGACTCCGGCCTGGACGTCGACGCGCTGCGCGTGGTCTCCGAGGGCGTCAATCGTTACAAGGAGGAAGAGAACGGTGGAATCCTCCTGATCACCCACTACACCCGCATCCTGAACTACATCAAGCCCGACAAGGTCCACGTGTTCGTGGGCGGCCGGATCGTCGATTCCGGAGGGGCCGAGCTGGCCGATACGCTCGAGTCCGAGGGCTACGAGAAGTACCTGACCGCCGCGACGGCCTGATCGGACAGCTGGGAGAAGATGACCTCGACACTCGACCTCACGGCCCTGCGGGCGGATTTCCCGATCCTGCAGCGCGCGGTTCGTGACGACAAGCCCCTCGTCTATCTTGACTCGGGCGCGACCTCACAGCGCCCGATCCAGGTACTCGACGCGGAGCGCGATTTCCTCCTGACCTCGAACGCCGCCGTCCACCGTGGCGCACACCAGCTCGCGGAGGAGTCGACTGATGCCTACGAAGGCGCCCGGGCGGATATCGCACGGTTCGTCGGCACGGACGTGGACGAGCTCGTCTTCACCAAGAACGCCACCGAGGCACTCAACCTCGTGGCTTTCGCGATGGGCGATCAGCGCTTCGGTGTCCACGCGGTCGGCCCCGGCGACGAGATCGTCATCTCGGAACTGGAGCACCACGCAAACCTGGTGCCCTGGCAGGAGCTGAGCCGCCGTACCGGTGCCACTCTGCGCTGGTACGGCGTCACCGACGACGGCCGTATCGACCTCGACTCGCTGGAGCTGACCGACAAGGTCAAGGTCATCGCCGTGACCCACCAGTCGAACGTCACCGGCGCCGTGACCGACGTGGCCCGCGTTGTCGAGTCGGCCCGGGCCGTCGGCGCGCTGGTCGTGCTCGACGCCTGCCAATCGGTTCCGCACATGCCTGTGGACTTCCACGCACTGGGTGTCGACTTCGCGGCGTTCTCCGGCCACAAGATGCTCGGCCCCACCGGGATCGGCGTGCTCTACGGCCGTCGTGAACTGCTCGCGGCGATGCCGCCGGTGCTCACCGGTGGTTCGATGATCGCCACGGTGACCATGGAGGAGTCGACCTACGCCGACCCGCCACAGCGTTTCGAAGCCGGGGTTCCCATGGTGTCGCAGGCGGTCGGTCTCGCAGCCGCGGTACGCTACCTCGAATCCGTGGGGATGGAGACGATCGCCCGCCACGAGGAGGAGCTGACCGCGGCCGCGCTCGACGCCCTCGGTCAGATTCCCGGGATCCGGATCGTCGGCCCCACCGAGACCGTGGACCGCGGTGGGGCGGTGTCGTTCGTGGTGGACGGCATCCACGCCCACGACGTGAGCCAGGTGCTCGACGACGACGGTGTGGCAGTGCGCGTAGGCCATCACTGCGCGTGGCCCCTGCACCGTCGCCTCGGTGTGCAGTCCACTGTGCGGGCATCGTTCGCCCTGTACAACACACTCGACGAGGTCGAGGCCCTGGCCCGGTCGATACGACGTGCGCAGGAGTTCTTCGGTGTGGGAGGTGAGAGCTAGATGAAGCTCGAGCAGATGTACCAGGAGGTCATCCTCGACCACTACCGTCAGCCGCTCCACAGTGGATTGCGGGAACCGTTCGGCGCCGAGGTCCATCACGTCAACCCAACGTGCGGCGACGAACTGACACTGCGGCTCCGGCTCTCGGAGGACCACAAGACCATAGAAGACGTCTCCTACGACGCCCAGGGCTGCTCGATCAGCCAGGCCTCGACATCGATGATGGCCGACCTGATCATGGGGCGGCCGGTCGCCGAAGCTCTCGAGGTCTACGAGGCGTTCCACACCATGATCTCGTCCCGTGGGCAGGACGAGGGCGACGAGGACCTCCTCGACGATGCGGTGGCACTGGCTGGTGTCTCCCGGTACCCGGCCCGCGTCAAATGCGCTCTACTGGGGTGGATGGCCTACAAGGACGCCCTCGGTCAGATCACCGACGCTACTGGAGAGTGAGAAGATGACTGAACAGATGAGTACCGCCCTCAATCGTGAGTTCCAGCCGGATCCCAACCGCCCGGAACAGTCCGAGGAAGACCTGGCGCTGGTTGCGGACATCGAGGAGGCCATGCGCGACGTTGTCGATCCCGAGCTCGGCATCAACGTGGTGGACCTGGGTCTGGTCTACGACATCTGGGTTCGCCCCGGTAAGACCGAAGGTTCCGTCATCGCGCGCGTCGACATGACGCTCACCTCGGCGGAGTGCCCGCTGACCGACGTGATCGAGGACCAGGCGCAGAGCGCCACCGTGGGCGCCGACCTGGTGAACGAGCTCGAGATCAACTGGGTCTGGATGCCACCGTGGGGACCGCAGATGATCACCGACGACGGTCGCGAACAGCTTCGCGCCATCGGGTTCACGGTCTAGGAGAATCTCGTGGGGCCCCACACCCGGGAGCCCCGCCGGTCAGCCTAGGCGGACCCGCCAGGGCCGGCATGATCGCGCGCTTCTTTTCGCAGGAGCGCCGCCATCATGCCGGCCTTGTGTCGCACAGGCATCCTCACCCACATGTTCCACATGGCGGCACCCACCTGATACGAGGGACTGGCGGCGTCCAGAAACCAGTGCTGCTGACGTGACTCGAGGCGGCCGAAGGCGGCGAACAACTCGTGCATGGTGGCGTCGTCCGCACGCAGCAACACCCGCAACCCCACGGCGTGCAGCGCAGTGCTCAGAGGGGAGCGGGGGCTCGGGATCGGCCGACCCGAACCCAGTGCCACGACTGCCGCGGGAACGCTCTCGAGCATCGCGGCGACGGAGTAACCGGTGGCCGCGTGCCCGTATCCACCCGCTGTGCCGAACGCCTCCACCCTGGGACGGCTGGCATCAGGCCGTAGGCGGGGCAGGAGCGGAATCCGTACCTGCTCGACGGCCAACGGCTCGTCGATCGTGGCGTGAGCGACCCCGCGGCGCAGCAGGCGCGACCGCAGTCGCGATGCCAGGTCAGCCGGTGTTGGAGCGGGCATCCCGGCCAGACAGGTCTCCTCGAGGAGGACACGGTCCCGGTCCAGGGGAATCGCGTACAGGAAGCCGGGGCCGACCTCGTCGTCGTCGTGGTCGGTGCGCCAATCCATGAGCAGTGCGGACTCACCACCGAGGGCGGGGGCCGCGGCGCTCGACTCCACCACGATCCCGTAGGCCGTCTGAAGCGGGCCACGGTTGCGAGGCCCCCCGGCGCCTCGGCAGTCGACCACCCGGTGGGCGCGTTCGGTGAGTGCGACGAGCCCGGCGTCATCGACGGCTGATCGCTCGACAGTGACCCCGTCGCCGATCGGAAGGGCGACGCGCAACCCCTCGGTGTCGAGTACCGCGTACTCACGCGTCAGGACCGCACGCTCGGGGGAGTAGAGCACCGGGTCGTGGAACCGGTGCGCCAGCACATCGATCCCGCACGCCTGTTGCCGTAGCCATGGCGGCACCTGATCGGCCCACAGGGCCAAGGTCTGATTCCAGGGAGCCTCGGGCTGCGGGTCCAGCGCCAACACGGTCAAACCCGCTGCCGCACAACGGGAGGCCAACGCGCGACCGGCCGGACCCAATCCGACGATCGCAACGTCGAACATCCCACCACCCGTAGCATTCATCAGAGATGACACTACCGCTGCAACCAGGAGGAGTCCCGTGAGCGATGCGTTCTACCAGCAGGTCGACCGGACTCGCTTCGAGTCCTCCCCGCTGACAGCCGGCCCCTGGTCCGCGGACGCACAGCACGCCGGCCCGCCGAGCGCGCTCCTGGTACGCGCACTGGAGCAGTACGACCCGGATCCGGATGTGCGGCTGGCGCGGCTGTCGGTGGATGTCCTCGGACCGGTCGCGATCGCGCCCCTGGACATCGAGGTACACCGGATAAGGTCCGGCCGCAGTGTAGAACTTCTGGAGGCCACCGCCTCGGTGGACGGCCGGCCCACTCTGGTTGCCCGCGGGTGGAGGATGCGCCGTACCCCCGCGGACTTCCCGACGGTCGGCACCCACGCCGGTCCGCCGTTGCCCGACACCCGCGAGCGTGGCGCGATGATGAGCTTCGCGTACCAGGACGGGTACCTGTCGGTCGTGGACTTCTCGTTCGTCTCGGGGAGCGGAGACGAACTCGGGCCCGCCGATGCCTGGGGTCGTGCCCGAATCGACCTGGTCGAGGGCGAGACCATGACGGGCTGGCAACACACCGTGGTGGTGGCGGACTCAGCGAGCGGGGTGTCGATCGCCAGCGATCCGATGACCCACCCGGCGATCAACTGCGATCTCGTGGTCTCGCTACATCGGGATCCCGCGCCCGGATGGGTCCACCTGGAGACCGAGACCACCGGTTCGCCCGGTCAGGGCGTGCTTACCGACACACTGTTGTCCGACGACCAAGGACGACTCGGGCGATCCGTGCAGAACCTGTACGGGCGCGGCCTCGGCTGAAAGGCGTACCGCAGGCGATGGGTGCGGGGCGGAGACCCAGGTCACCGAACTCGTCGGTGTGGTCGCGCCGCCGGTAGAGTGGCCTGTCGGCCCTAATCCCCCCCGAGAACAGACGAGGTACCCGCGCACGTGATCACCATCGACGACCTGGAGGTGCGCGCCGGCGTGCGCACCCTGCTCCACATGGACGGGTCCTCGTTGCGGGTCCAGCCCGGCGACCGGATCGGGCTGGTGGGACGTAACGGCGCGGGAAAGACGACGACGATGAGGATCCTCGCCGGCGAGGGTGAGCCCTACGCGGGGTCCGTCACGAGCTCCGGTGAGGTGGGCTACCTCCCGCAGGATCCCCGCGAGGGCAACATGGACCAGCTGGCCCGGTCCCGCGTGCTCTCCGCCCGCGGTCTGGATGTGCTCATGGCGGACATGGCCACCGCACAGTCTCAGATGGTCGACGCCCCGGACGACGCTGCGATGGACAAGGCCGTGCGTCGGTACGGACGACTCGAGGACGAGTTCTCGGCGCGCGGGGGTTACGAGGCGGAGAGCGAAGCCGCACGGATCTGCAGCAGCCTGGGTCTCGAAGATCGAATCCTCACCCAGAATCTGGGGACGCTCTCCGGCGGTCAACGTCGACGGGTGGAGCTGGCACGGATTCTCTTCGCGGCGTCCGATGGAGCCGGCAAATCGCAGACGATGCTGCTGCTGGACGAGCCCACCAACCATCTCGACGCCGACTCCATCACGTGGCTGCGCCAGTTCCTGGAGAAGCACGAGGGCGGACTGGTCATCATCTCCCACGATGTCGAGTTGCTCGATGCCGTCGTGAACAAGGTGTGGTTCCTCGACGCTGTGCGCGGCGAGATCGACGCCTACAACATGGGCTGGAAGAAGTACCTCGACGCCCGTGCGACGGACGAGGCACGTCGCCGCCGTGAACGCGCGAACGCCGAGAAGAAGGCGTCCGCACTCAGACTTCAGGCGGCCAAGCTCGGAGCCAAGGCCACCAAGGCCGCCGCCGCCAAGCAGATGATCCGCCGCGCCGAGACCATGATGAACGAGCTCGACGAGGTGCGGGTGGCCGACAAGGTCGCGCACATCAAATTCCCCACACCCGCCCCGTGTGGCAAGACCCCGCTGTTCGCCAAGGGGCTCACCAAGATGTACGGCTCGCTCGAGGTGTTCGCGGGTGTGGACCTGGCGATCGACAAGGGCAGCCGGGTGGTGGTGCTGGGGTACAACGGCGCCGGCAAGACCACGCTGCTCAAGCTGCTCGCCGGTGTGGAGCGCACCGACGGCGAGGGCGGAGTGGTGTCCGGGCACGGGCTCAAGGTCGGCTATTTCGCCCAGGAGCACGACACACTCGACATGGACGCGACGGTGTGGGAGAACATCCGGCACGCGGCCCCGGATGCGGGGGAGCAGGACCTTCGCGGTCTGCTCGGTGCGTTCATGTTCTCCGGCCCTCAGCTGGATCAACCGGCGGGCACACTGTCGGGTGGTGAGCGCACGCGTCTGGCTCTCGCCGGACTGGTGTCCTCCGCCGCGAACGTGCTGCTGCTGGACGAGCCGACCAACAACCTCGACCCGGTCTCCCGTGAACAGGTGCTCGACGCGCTGCGCACCTACGAGGGTGCGGTCGTCCTGGTCACTCACGACCCGGGCGCCGTCGAAGCGCTGGAACCGGAGCGGGTCATCATCCTGCCGGACGGAACCGAGGACCTGTGGAGCCAGGATTACATGGAGATCGTCGAACTGGCGTGAGTCCGCTACCACCGCGTCGGCGCACGGGAGCGGTCGTACCGGCGTGAACCGGTGCCCCCATTCCCAAGTCTCTTTGTGGGTCGACATTTCGGTCTACAGTGAAGTCGTCGGTACGAGTAAGGCCCCGTACGCAGTGGCGGCGGTGCTGTACGAGGAGGCTCCATGAACGCCAAACCGGTCGTAGTCGGAGTGGACGGGGGTCCGGACTCGATCCGGGCCCTGGAGTGGGCGGCCGAGTACGCCCGGGACGTCAAAGCCCCTCTGATCGCGTTGACGGCGTATGAGGCGACTCCGATCGCAGGCCCTTACGCGATGGCCGGATGGGAGAATCCGGAGACTCTCGAGAATAATGCGCGGACCATGCTCGCCGATGTCGTACGCGACACCCTCGGAGAGAATGCCGACGTCTCGCAGTACGTTCTGCGTGGTCACCCCGCCGAGGCGATCGTCGCGGCGTCGAAGGATGCCCGACTGATCGTGGTGGGTAGCCGTGGGCGGGGTGGATTCAAAGGCCTCTTGCTGGGCTCGGTGAGTCAGTACGTGGTGCCGCACGCCCAATGTCCTGTGGTGGTACTCCCGCACGGAGAAGCGTCCGAGGGCTGACCGCTCGGCCTGCACCCTGCACATCGCCGCCCCCGAACGGAGCGGCGCCCGGCCGTCGTTCTCTCCGGTCGAACCCTGGCCAGGTCACCCTTACCAGGAACGATGCCGTGACCACCTGAGAGGATGAGGATATGGGTATCGCCATCAGCATCGTCCTCATCCTGCACTTCATCGGTCTCGCCGGCATCATCGGCGGCTGGATCGCGACCGTCAAGGCGCCTCAGGTCAACAAGGCCATCCTCCACGGCTCCATACTCCAGGTCGTCACCGGCATCCTGCTGGTCGGCCTGCGCGAGATGGAGGGCGAGGTCGAGATGAACCACATGAAGATCGGCATCAAGCTGATCATCGCACTGGTGATCATGGCCCTCGCAATCGTGGGTACCAGGAAGGAGTCCAAGGTCCCGGGCAGCTCGGGCGCCCTGGCCGTGGCCGCCGGCGTTCTGGCGATCGTCAACGTCGCGATCGCCGTCCTGGTCTGACCTTCGCCGGGTCGGCTGCAGCAGACGCCCTTCGACTTCGCGTGTCGGAGGGCGTTCTTCTCTGTTGTGCTCCGGTCTGCGCGCACCGGCGGCCCGAGCGGTCGCCGGTCGCGACTCACACCTCGGTGACGGCTGCGAGGTAGGCACGAACCAGTCGTTCGCCCAGGTCCCGGGGTAGCCGCTCGATCGCGGCGAGGAGTTCCGCCATCCCGCTACCGACGCGGTCGTCGGTGTCGGCCTGCGTGTCTCCGGCGGCCAGGACTGCGGAGATCATCGCGTGGATGTCGTCCTCGGACAGGGCGAGAACATCGGTGGGGGAGAGTGTGCCGGAGTCCAGTGCGTCCAGGACGTCGGAGAATCCTGCCGGTGGGATCGGTGCGGGCAAGCCGCGCACCTCGTCCGCGGCGAGTATCGCGACGTGGAGGATCTCGTCCACCACGCGGTCTGTGACCGGGGTGATGGTCAGGTGCGACGACGACGCCAGGTCGCCCCGCCCCTGCTGGCGGTATGCCGGTTGGACCTGGACGGCTATCCCGTGTCGCCCGCAGGCGTCGGCCCAGAGGTGAGGGTGCACGCGTCGGCCCTCCGGGACGGCCTCGTCGCACGCCACCGCGACGAGCGGGCCCGGATCGCGATCGAGGACCGTCAGCCCCTCGATCGTGGACAGTCCGGCGACGAGTCGCCGCGTCGCGCGCGCCGTCCGGGCCACGAGCTCGCGCTGACCGTCCTCGCCCAGCGCTTCCAGCACCACCCACGCAGCGGCCGCCGGCTCAAGA
>CAMNYG010000009.1 GCA_946570335.1 uncultured Dietzia sp.
ACGTACGGGGAGGTGGTGCGGCAGGCCCCGGCCGCCGGGGAGCTGTTCTTCGATCAGATGATCTACGGCAGCTCAGGCCCCTCGTGGGACCTGTTGCCGCCGGGTGCCGGCTGGCTGGTGTGGGGTGCCATGATCGCTCTCTTCACCGTTGCGGCACTGGCCAACTTCAGTCACTCGTCGGACTCGGCGGTCGCAGGGTCGCGAACTGATCGGTGATCCGAAGCCGTCGTTCGGCGAAACGGTAGAGCGCCGCCGGTCGGCCGCCGGTGGGGCCCGGTGGAGCGCTGCGTCCACACCGGACGAGTTCGCCGCGCCGGGTGAGGATCCTCTGGAGATTGGTCGGATCCACGGTGTGGCCGAGCGCTGCTCCGTAGAGCTGGGCGAGATGCGAGAGCGTGAACTCCTCGGGGGCCAGAGCGAACCCCAGCGTGGAGTAGGAGAGCTTGGCCGCCAGTCGGGCGCGGGCTCGGGCGACGATCTCGGCGTGGTCGAAGGCGGTCCCGGGCAGGTCGTCGGCGCGGAACCAGGCGGTGTCGTCGGGGATGTCGGGATCGGCGTCACTGGGCAGGATCCCGAGGAAGCCCGTGGCGAACACCCGTCGGCCGGGCACGCGCGTCGGGTCGGAGAACTCGGAGACCGATTCGAGATGACTGAGTTCCCGCACGTCGACCTTCTCGTCGAGTTGACGGGTGGCGGACGTGGCCAGGTCCTCGTCATTGCGGACCTCGCCGCCGGGTAGCGCCCAGCGACCGGCGGCGGGGCCCATCGAGTGCTGCCACAACAGGACGTGGAGCGACGGCGCGGCGGCACCGGGTACGGGCCGCACCTGGCCCACCACGACGAGCACCTCGTGACCGGTGTTACACTTGTCCACGTTTTCGATTGTAAGACGAAAACGCGGACGGTGGGAAGCCGACCCGCACTATCGATCCGAGAGGGGGCAGCGATGAGCACTGCCACTGGAACGAACACCGCCATCGGGCGACTGGACTCGCCGCTGGCCGACATGATCCATCACGACGGATCGGTGTACGCCGGCGTCGAGCCGAACGAGGCGTGGGCTGCGGAGATCCGGCGCCTTGCCGCCGAGCGCGACGCGGTGATTCTCGCGCACAACTACGAGATCCCGGCGATCCAGGACATCGCGCACCACGTGGGGGACTCGCTGGCCCTGTCGCGGATCGCGGCGAGTGCCGAGCAGTCGACGATCATCTTCTGTGGCGTGCACTTCATGGCCGAGACCGCGAAGATCCTCTCGCCCGAGAAGACGGTTCTCATCCCCGACGAGGCCGCCGGGTGTTCGCTGGCGGACTCCATCACTGCGGAGCAGCTGACCGAGTGGAAGTCCGAGCACCCCGACGCCGTCGTGGTCTCCTACGTCAACACCACCGCAGCGGTGAAGGCACTCACCGACATCTGCTGCACGAGCTCCAATGCCGTCGACGTGGTCGAGTCCATCGATCCGGAGCGCGAGATCCTCTTCCTGCCCGACCAGTTCCTCGGTCAGCACGTGCGTCGTAAGACGGGCCGCGACAACATCCACGTGTGGGCGGGTGAGTGCCACGTCCACGCCGCCATCAACGGTGACCAGCTCACCGCGAAGTCCGAGTCGCACCCGGGCGCCGAGCTGTTCGTTCATCCGGAGTGTGGGTGTGCGACCAGCGCACTTCATCTGGCCACCGAAGGTGCGGTGCCCGCGGAGCAGGTCAAGATCCTCTCGACCGGTGGGATGGTGGACGCGGCCCGCGCCTCGGGCGCGCGAGAGGTCCTGGTGGCGACCGAGGTCGGCATGATCCACCAGCTGCACAAGGCGGCGCCGGAGATCGACTTTCTGCCCGTCAACGACGACGCCAGCTGCCCTTACATGAAGATGATCACTCCGGCCGCGCTGCTGCGCGCCCTGGTCGAGGGCGCCGACGAGGTCGATGTGGATCCCGTCACGGCCGAGGCCGCACGCGGATCGGTGGAGCGCATGATCGCGATCGGTAACCCGGGGTCGGGGGAGTGAGCGGCGCACCGTCCGGGAGTCCGGGCGACGACGACAACGACGGCGGGCTCCTCGATCCCGAGACGCGTGCCGATGCCGAGATGGCGATCCGGCGCGCCCTCGAGGAGGACCTGCGATACGGCCCCGATGCCACCTCGCTCGCGACCGTACCCGCCGAGGACCGGGTGACGGCGCGGCTGACTTCGCGTTCGGACGGGGTGGTCGCCGGACTGCCGCTGATCGAGTTGGTGCTCGCCCGGGTGCTCGGGGACGGGCCCGACGGGACCACCGGGTTCACGGTGACCCTGCACGCCGCTGACGGCGACCGGGTGGAGGCCGGCCAGGTGGTGGCGGAGATCTCCGCACCCACGCTGGGGCTGCTCACCGCCGAGCGCACCCTGCTCAACCTGGTCTGTCATCTGTCGGGCGTGGCGACTGCCACCCGAGCGTGGGTCGACGAGTTGGCCGGCACCGGGTGCGCGGTCCGCGACACCCGCAAGACGATGCCGGGGCTGCGGCTGTTGCAGAAGTATGCGGTGCGTTGCGGCGGCGGCGTCAACCACCGGCTGGGACTCGGCGATGCCGTCCTGATCAAGGACAACCACGTGGTGGCCGCCGGTGGCGTGGTGCCCGCGCTGGGCGCGGTCCGCGAGCGATTCCCGGATCTGCCGTGCGAGGTGGAGGTGGATTCGCTCGAGCAGCTCGACCAGATGCTGGCGGAGGAGGTGGACCTGGTGCTGCTGGACAATTTCCCGGTCTGGCAGACGCAGATCGCGGTGCAGCGCCGGGACAAGGTCTCCCCGGGCACGCGGCTGGAGTCGAGCGGCGGGCTCACCCTGGAGGTGGCCGCCGACTATGCCAGGTGCGGCGTCGACTTCCTGGCCGTGGGCGCTCTGACGCACTCGGTCGGTGTTCTGGATCTGGGCCTCGACATGTGAACACCGTCCCCGTCGGGCCGGACGGAGGATCTGCCGCGGCCGGGCGTGTGAGGTCCGCCCCATCCGGGTGTTCCGAAGAGGCGACTACCCATGTCGGACGCGTAAAGTCGTCGCCCATGACGGGCTTCTGGGACACTCGGGACGTATCAGCGGCGGAGCGGCGGCAGCGCCGAATGCAGGAGGCCCGTCGCAGGGTCGAATCCGGGGAGAACTCTCCGCCGCCCCCGCCCGAGGCACCCGCCGCCCCCCAGAAGCCCCGGGCCTCCCGGGCTCCCAGGGCCGCAAAGGTCGATCCGGGCGCGGTGCCCGATGCGCAGTACGCGGTGTGGCGCAGTGTTCAGCACTTCTGTCTGAGTGAGTCGCTGCCGGATGCCAGCGCGAAGGACCTCGACCTCCTGGTCGCGTGGTCGGACTCCATCCAACCGTTCCGACTGCGTCCGCGGATCGTCGCGAGACTCGATACCGACGGCTCGTGGCTGCCGGTCTGTTACGCCAAGGACGGAGCGCGCGAGTCCATCACCCAGGCGCAGGCCGAGCGCTACCGTGCCGCCCGGGTCGAGGGTGCCGGACTGTCCGGCGGCGCCCAGAAGCCGCTCAAAGAGACCGATCACCCGGAGTCCACCCTGACGCTCTGACCCGGTGTCCGGTCGGGTCAACACAGCCCAGCCGACTGGCCTGCGGACCTCGGGAACCGCCGATGTATGACTCCGCGGGTGTCGAGTCCCGGCGACCGCTGACGCGGGGCCGGCCTCGTCGTCGTGGTTCTCGCCGTCACGACAGCCGGTGCGAGCCGTGAACCCGGTCGACCACCGTCACCACGACGTCCCCGACCTTCCAACTCAACTCCGACAAGCGACGTCGCACGTCCAGAAGCCTGTCGACGGTGACCTGCTGCCCCTCGGCGGGCACCAGAAACGCCTCCACATGGAAGATGTGGCCCTCGTCGCGCACGCGGACGCCGTGGTCACGTGCCCACGCGACACCGCCCAACGTCTCGTCGATCTCGTCGACCAGCGGGTGCGGATCGGTGCCGTCGTAGCGGGTCGGGCGTGCGTCGATCAGTCCCTCGATCGCGCCGCGCACATTGGCCCAGCCATCCCGCAGGATCGACACACTCACCACCAGCGCGGCCACCGCGTCAGCCCACCACAGGCCCATGCCGATCCCCAGAACACCCACGATCGTGGCGATACCTGTCTTCCAGTCCGCACGGTTCATGTCCGAGTCGGCGAAGAGCACCTTGTCGTGCAGAGCCGCTGCCGGCGCCGTCTTCATCCGGCCCAGGATGACCGGACCGACGCACGACAACGCCATGACCGCCACCATCAGCCATCCGACCCAGATCACCTGCCCGCCGATCTCCACCACCCCGAGCGGTGGACGCTCGCCGGTCAGCAGACCCGAGCCGGAATCCACGACGAGGAACAGCCCCATCGTCAGGAGCGCCACCCCGGCGACGAGGTGCCCGATGCCCACCGCCCGGTGCAATCCGTAAGGAAAGCGGGCACTCGGTGCGCGGTGCGCGATGCGCGCGGCGACGAGGAACGCGATCGGTGGCAGCAGGGAGAGCGTGTCCTCGATCCACGCGACCTTCATCGCCTGAGACTGCCCCGACACGGCGTACACCGCCGCGATCGTCGCCAGCATCACCGCGATGGTGATCCCCTCCAACCACACCGCCCGACGCATCGCCTCCTGCTGCTCCGGTGGCAGATCGTTGTGCACGGGGGCGGACGGTCCCGGCTCGGCAGTCATGACGCCTCCCCGGCCCGGGCGAGATAGGTCTCCAGCGCCACCAATAGGGCGTTCTCGCCGAGGGGGGTGGCCATCACCATCTCCACCGTACCGCCGTCAGGCGCCACTGCCTTCGCATAAGGCCTGGTCAGTGCAACTTCTTGCTGCCAGGGTGAGTCTGAGGTCAGACCGCCCACCACCACGTCCAGGTCGCCGCGGGTCATCGCCGTGATCAGCTCGCTCTCCGCGCCGGGTGTCCATTCGACGGTCGCGTCCTCGCCCTGAGCGAACCCGGTCAGCAGATCCACCTCCCGGCCGGTGACACTGCCGTCGTCGGCGATCTCGGTCCAGGGTGGGTTCTCCGAGACGCCGACGCGCAAGAAGCCGCCGGTGATGCGATCGAGGCTGCCGTCGGTGTCCTTGGGGAACGTGGTGCCGCAGCCGGCGCAGAACAGGACGAACAGCGCGAGAAGAGCGACGACGGCGACGCCCGGACCGGCCCCTGCCCGGCACACCGCGGACCCCCGGGATCTCGGTGTCCGGTTCACCGCCGGGCTGGCTGCCTCCACCGGTCGGGCAGGGCAGTCGGTCACGGCTCGAGGACCACCTTCACCGCCCCGTCCTGCTTCTTCTGGAACATCTCGTACGCGCCCGGCGCCTCGGATAGCGGGAGGCGGTGCGTGGCGAAGTCGTCGACCCCCAGGGGATCGGCATCGGTCAGCAGCGGCATGATCTCAGGCACCCAGTGTTTGACGTTCGCCTGGCCCATCGCGAGCGTGACCTGCTTGTCAAAGAGCGTGAGCATGGGTATCGGATCGGCGCTGCCCCCGTACACGCCCGACAGTGAGATGGTGCCGCCGCGTCGCACGATGTCGATCGCCGAGTAGAAGGCGCTCATCCGGTCGACGCCACCGAGTTCCATCAGCTTCTTGCCGAGGAATTTCGGCAGCAAACCCGTCGCGGCATGCGCCGCGGACGCGGCAGGGGAGCCGTGCGCCTCCATCCCCACCGCGTCGATCACGGAATCTGGGCCGCGCCCGTCGGTGATGTCGCGGATCGCGTCCCCCACCCCGCCGGGTACCGCGGTCGGGTCCAGAACCTCCACACCACGGTGGGCCTGTCGCGCCCGGCGCTCGGCGACCGGGTCCACACCGATCACCCGATGTCCGCGATGCCGGGCGATCCTCGCCGCCATGTCGCCGATCGGGCCCAAGCCGAGCACCACGACCGTGCCATCGTCCGGGACCTGTGCATACTCCACGCCCTGCCAGGCGGTGGGCAGAACATCCGAGAGGTAGAGGTACCGGTCGTCGGAATGCTCGTGTGGCACCTTGATGTGCGTGTACTGGGCCTGTGGGACACGCAGGTATTCGGCCTGGCCCCCGGCCACGCTGCCGTACAACTCCGAATAACCGAACAGTGCGGCCCCCATGCCCTGGTCCCGGACCTGGGTGGTCTCGCACTGGGTCTGCAGGCCCTTGCCGCACATGTGGCAGTGACCGCACGAGATCTGGAACGGCACCACCACCCGGTCACCGGGTTTCAGGTCGGTGACATCCGGCCCGACCTCCTCCACGATCCCCATGGGTTCGTGGCCCAGGATGTCGCCCTCGTTCATGAACGGACCCAGCACCTCATACAGGTGTAGATCCGAGCCGCAGATGTTCGTACTGGTGATCCTCACTATCGCGTCGGTGGGTTGCTCGATCCGGGGATCGGGGACATCGTCAACTCGAACATCGCGCTTTCCGTGCCAGGTGACTGCCTTCATCGCGGACTCCTTCCCGGTTGTGCGATTCGCGTTCACGCATGGCGCAGACCGTAATGACGGTCTCGGCGGACCGCATCCGGTTGTGTTGCGGGTCGATGTGTGGTCGCTGATCAGCGCGCGATCAAGGGGATGTGCTGTTCTGCGGCGGTGTTGGCACCGTGGTGGCCGAGCAGCGAGGACTCCAGCTCCTCGTTCTGTGACCTGGTCAGGACCACCCCGCCGGTCGCGATCGCGATCACGTCGCCGAGTCGGCTCGCGTGCTCGCGGCCGGGGCCGAAGAGATGCTCATCGAGTGCCTGTTCCCTGGCGAGAACCCGCGCGTGACCACGGAGCTGTGAGGACCATGCGGCGAGCACGTCCTGTGCGGCCCCGTCCCGGGCGTAGGCGTGGCGCACGCGTGCCTCTCCGGCAACGGTGTTCACGTCCGCGAGCAGAGCGGGAGTCGTGTCGATGTCGATCGAGGTCTGCGCCGTCACCATTCCGTGATCAGCGGTAACGACCAGACGGCAGTCGGTCGGCAGGTCGGTGGCCAGATCGGCGATGAACGCGTCCACCTCCCGGAGAGAATGCAGCCACTCGGGTGAGCCCGGGCCGTGGATGTGGCCGATCATGTCGAGATCCCCGAAGTATGCGTACACGAACCGTCGCGTGCGGGACGGGTAGCTGACGGTGGCGGTCACCGCCCGATTGATCTCCTCGAGTGTGTTCGCCGGAAGGTAGGCACCATCTGCACGGAAGGCGGCGCGAGTGAGCCCGGAATCCCGGAAGTCCGCGCGCATGACGTAGGTGACCTCGACGCCATCGGTCGCGAGGAGCTCGAGGAGGCTCGGCATCGCCTGGACTTCACGAGGAGGGAAGCGATCGATCGCGGTGGGGCCACCGGAGGACTCGAGCGTCCACCTGAGTGGATTGAACGTGGTCGGGCCTGCCGAGTCGGAGATCTGGAAGCTGTACCCGACGATTCCGTGCTGAGAGCACGGGGCTCCCACGGCGAGGCTGGTCAGGCTGGTGGCCGTGGTGCTGGGAAATCCGGCGGAGATCATGCGGGTCGTCATCGACGCGAGGGTCGGCGCATGCTCGGCGTACTCACGAATCAGTTCCGCGCCCAGGCCGTCGACGAGCATGAGCACGGCGTCCCGGGATGGTTCCAGGTTCAACGGGTTGGGACCGTGTGCGCCCAGTGCCGCGGCGACGGACGGCATGACATCGGCCAGCGAGTGATTCGAGGGGGTGCGCGGGATCGTGACCATGCACCCACCCTCCCTCATCGACACGGTGCGGGGTGCCGGAAATCTCGGTCCGGGTATTGCCTACGGGCCACTGCACACGCAGCTTTGAATCGATATGTGCCGTCTGTGGAGCGACGAAATGTGGGCTGAGGGACTCCGGAGAGTAACGACCCCCAGTCTCAGGTGGATATGTGATGGACTCAAGGTCGTTCACCTTCCGGGGCGCGTGCCCCGACACCCAGTTCGGAGGCTGCCCATGTCCAAGACCACCACCTATGCCGGCGCGCTCGCCGCCGCCCTGCTCTTCGCTTCGGCGGGTACCGCCGCCGCGCAGAGCGGCGAGATCGTCGAGTCGGTCTCCGGATCGGGTTCGGATTCCGGTGCGCTGTCGGCTTCCGCTCAGACGGCTGACGATGACCAGAGTGAGGGCGATGACAATGGCCGGGGCTCGGTCGGTGAGCTCGCTCCGGCCTCCGTCACCGGCTCTCTGCCCGGCTTCACCACGGGCCCGCTCGGCTCCACGGCGACGCTGGTCTGCAACGTCGGCTCGGCGGCCGGTCTCGCGGCTACCGCGACCGGCATGCCGCTGCCCATCCCGATCAGCGGCATCTGTGCTGTGGTCAATCCGCTGGCAGCGTCTGGCGACGCGCTGCTGGGCGGCGACGTCCAGGGCTCGGTCGATGCGGTGATCGGTGGCATCCCGGTCGTCGGCGGTTCGGTGACGAAGAACATGGACACCTCTTCTGTCGCCGAGCAGGTGGAAGGCCTCGTGGGAGATCGTCTCGGCTCCGTCGCGGAGGGATCGCTCTCCCCGGCCAACTGACACTCCCCGGCCATCTGAGATAGCGGATTCCGGGCGGCCCGCCGCCCGGCCGGATCGGCGGGCACGGTGGGCGTCCCAGTGTTGCAATATGGTAAAGCGCTGTTCATTTTTGAGCCGGCTGGCTAGGGTCTACCCAGGTCAGGTGCGGTCCCCACCTGGGGACGCACAACTCGTTCCACCGGGAGGTCGACCATGTCCAAAGCCATTGCCGCCGTCGGGGCGCTCGCAGCCGGGCTCGTCGTCCTGGCCGGCGCGCCCGCTCACGCGCAGTCGGTGCCCGAGCTGCCCGCGGACTACCTCGGCGAAGCCGGTGAGTTGCTGCCGGGCTCGGTGACCGGGTCGCTTCCGGGCTATGCCACCGGGCCGGTCGGCTCGGCGACCCATGCGGCATGTAACGCGGGCAGTGTCGCCGGACTGGCCGGCGCCGGGGTGCCGGGAATGGTCCGCCCCGTCTGCATGGTCGCCCCTGCTGTCGGCGAGGCGATCGACCAGTTCGTGCTGGGAGACCACCAGGGATCGGTGGATTCCATCATCGGCGGTGTCCCGTACGTCGGCAGTCTGCTGAGGCAGCTCGTTCCCACGGAGTCCGCGGTCGAGGCCGTGGAGGGTGTGGCGACGCCGGGCTCCGGTGAAGGGGTGGGTCGGCTCTCAGCCGAGTCGGTCTCGTCTCAGCTGCCCGGCAGCTGACGCCGCCCCGTCCGACACGGGATTGTCCAGGCATCCGGCGAACTGCAGGGAGCCCGCCTGGTCCGTGAGGTCCACCATCTGCCGGGTATCACGCAATTGGAGTCTGTTCAGGCAGGAGTGCCTGAACGTCGGTGCGAACAGCGCGTCCCAGGTGGGGCGATGCATCTCGTCGGAGCACTCACGCTCCTTGAGCGACAGCAGTCGGTTTCGGGTGAGCATCCAGAACTGGCCGGCGTCGAGCATCCCGGCCTCGTCGAGTATCGCGGAGAGATGGCGCAGCACACCGTCCATCACGTCGGTGTGGATGCTCAGGGCTGCGGTCTCGGCATCCACGATGTGGCGGATTCGTCCGAGCCGGGGAGGCAGTGGACGGCCGGGCAGGTCCCGGACCACCGCCACCTCTTCGCCGATGTCCTTGAACAGTGCCCGCCTCGGGATCCGGTCCGGACCCACGACCAGGATCACGTTCTCGCCATGAGGCATGAACACCAGCCCGTGGACCAGCAGGCACCAGGCCACGGGGAGCAGGTAGGCATCGAGCAGGGCGTGAACCCACTCGGCGGCCTGGAGTCCGGAGCGTTCGACGAGTTCTGCGACGAGGGGTCGCCCGTGCAGGTCGACGTGCAGGAGTGCGGCCAGCGAGAAGGCTCGCTCGCCGGTCTCCAGCCGAGGGGTCGGGCTCTCGCGCCAGAGGGCGGCGATCATCTTGGTGTGAGGCCCCTCGTCCGAGACCCCGGCATCGCAGGCGCCGTGAAAGGCGTCCCCGGTGTATCCGATGGCCGCGACCTCGCGCAGGACGCCCAGGCCGAGATCACGGAGGACCGGATCGGAGTGGACGAGCCCGGCGACCCAGTCGTTGACCGCAGGGGTGTCCCGCATGTATCGCGGGGACAGTCCGCGCGTGAAGCCCATGTTCTGCACTGCCAGGGCGGTCTTGACGTAGCCACGCTCGGGCCGGGTGAGGTTGAAGAAAGTGCGGACCGATTGCTGTGGACGGTACTCGTCGTCGGATTCACCGAGGTGGACGAGGTCTCGCCGGGCCAGGTCGGGGGCGAACGCCACGGCGATGGTGCGGTCCCACTGGTGTGGGTGCACGGGAAGGATCCGGTAGTCACCGGGATCGAGTCCGAGTCGGCGCAGCCGGTCATCACAGCTGGATAGGGCCTCGGCCGTGAACTCGCGCAGGGTGTGTTCGCGTTCGTCGAGACCCTCCACCGTCGTGAGCAGACTCAGGTCTCGCCGGACCGCGAGCCAGATCAGCCGGGTGGCTGTCTGTGCCTCGGGTGTGTACCGGTGCCGGTCGGTGAGTCCGAACCCGACTCGGCCGTTGTTGGCGACGAAGCCGGGATGCCCTTCGGTCATCGCGGCCTCGATGGTCTGCAGGTCCGCGTTCGCCAGTTCCCGGCAGGGACGGTCGCGGTGGTGCAGGCAGAACGCCGCCGATCCGAGGGTGGCGGCGATCTCCTCGAGATAGGTGCCCATCAGGTCATCGGGGATGCCCAGCCGGGGTGCGAACGCGATGATGAGTGCTTGTGCGTCCACCTCCATCTCGACGTCGTCGACGGTGCGCCGTATCGAGCTCTCGTCGACCACCCAGTGATCGAGGGGCAGGCGTCGTGCGCGGAAGGTCCAGGTCTCGCCGCCGGAATGGACCGCGTAGCTGCACAGGCCCTCCCGGGAGGTGGCGGCGGTTCGGCCATCGGGTTCGCAGAGTGTGTCCCAGGGGTGTGGCGTGAGGAGCCGCTCGTGGGAGAACTCGGCCAGAGCCTTGGCGCTGAGGTGGCGATGCGCGCGACGCATCGCGTGCCCCACGAGGTGTGCGTGGAGCGCGGGGCGAGCGGGGAGTGTCGGCGTCACCGGTGCCCGTGCCGGGCGCGGTGACGACGACGAGACCATCGTCGTCGAGCGGCCGATCTCAGACCCGCGATACCCCTGCGCGGTACAGGTGGACAGCAGCGCGGTCTTGTCGGGGAGGGCCAGTGGACCCGCTTCGCGAAAGCCGGCGCGGGAGTTGAGTCGATGCACAGCGGTGTTCCTGAGATCGGGCTCCACGACCACTCGTCGGGCCGGTGTGTCCGCGAGCAGGGGCACGCTGAACGCGGTCTCGCAGATCGCGCCCATCACGGCTGCGGTCGTGCCGCGGACCGGCGTGCGGGTGGGGGCCACGAGGAGGTGCATGCCGAGATCGCCGGGTTCGTGTGGGTAGCGACCGGCGAGTTCGAGCACGGATGGGTCGTAGAAGACCGCCAGCGCCACCCGGAGTCCGTCGAGTCTGATCAGGATCAAGCTGCGGTGTGGATTCGATATCCAGTCGGAGAGCATGTCCTCGACCTGCGACACCGTCGTGCCGCACATTCCCCAGTAGGCCGATCCGGGGTGATCGAGCCAGGCGTGCGCGGTGTGGACGGATAGCAGACCCCCGGACGTGGCCGCGTCGGCCGACGAGAGCTCGGTCGACGAACGATCGAGTACGAGATGCTCGGCAGTGGCGAGCCCGGCCGGCGTGTTCACCGTGCACAGGGGTTCCGGCGCAGGGCCCGGGCGAGAGGTTGGTGTGTCGCGCGCGGCGGTCATCGGACCTCCTGGGTCTGAGTGGGAGTGGGGGCGCCGAAGCGTTGGAAGGCGATCGATGTCTCGACCGGGTAGATCTCTCGGCCACAGATGGTGCGAAGGATGATGCTGTTGCGCATCGCGCCCAGCCCGAGGTCGGGTGCGGTGAGCCCGTGGGTGTGCTCTTCCGCGTTCTGTACGTGGATGTACCGGTGGGCGTGGTCGACGGTGTGGTCTCGCGCGACGCGGTAGCGGCCGCGCTCGTCGCGGTCGATATCGGTGGCTATGCCATCGAGGAAGTCCGCCGGGGTGGGGCGGTATCCGGTGGCCATCACCAGCCCCTCAGTGGCGTGCTGCCATGTCTGGCCGGTGTCCGTGCAGCGCAGGTCCATGAGGAGCGACGGGCGAGGATTCCGCGGCCGGTCCCGAGACGCACGGCGCAGCCGGCGGGCGCCGTCGAGTGCGGTGGCCGCGGTGAGAAGGCCGCAGGGCAGACCGTGGACGGAGCGCCGATACAGGAGTTCGTGGATGCGGTTGATCAGTTCGGCGTCGATGCCCTTGTACAGCGAGCGCTGAGCTGGCAGTAGTTCGTCCCGAACCGCGGACGGGAGCGCGTGGAAGTGGTCGATGTACTCCGGCGAGGTCATCTCGAGGGTGAGTTTGGTGTACTCCATGGGGAAGAAGCGGGGCGAGCGCGTCACCCAGTCCACGCGGGGGCCGCCGGAGCCCGCCGCGGACAGCAGATCATGGTAGACCTCGGCCGCGGACTGGCCGCTGCCGACGACCGTCACCGATCTCAGTCCGAGCAGCTCGTCACGTCGATTCAGGTAGTCGGACGCGTGGAGCGCGATCGTCCCGTCGCCGTCCAGGGTCTCGGGGGACACAGGACTCCACGGGCTCGTGCCGACGCCCAGGACGAGGTGGCGGGTGCGGTATGTCTCGAGCCCGTCGGCGGTGCGGGCCGTGACCCGGTACACAGGTTCCGGCCCCGGGGCCTCGCGGTGTACATCGATCACCTCGCGCCCCCATTGCAGGCCTGCGACGTGATCGGCCGCCCATCGGCAGTACGCGTCGTACTCGACGCGCAGCGGTTGGAAGTCTTCCCGGATGTAGAACTGATACAGGCGACGGACCTCCTTGAGGTACGCCAGGAACGAATACGGTGAGGTGGGATCGGCCAGCGTCACCAGGTCTGCGAGGAACGGGACCTGGATGGTGGCGTCGGAGAGCATGAGGCCGTGGTGCCACGCGAAGCCGTCCCGGGCATCGAGGAAGGCGGCGTCCAGGTCCAACGGTTCCGTCAGGCAGGCAAGGCCGAGGTTGAACGGACCTATACCGATACCGAGGAGGTCGAGGACCCGGCCTCCCGTCCCGGAGGCGCTCACGTGAGCACCTCGGTGGTGGTCGAACGGAGCTCGGCGGCGATGCGACCGGCGGCGGTCCGGACATCGGCCAGCACCATCTCGACGTCGACGTCGGTCAGATTCGGATCCAGCACGGTGAGTTTGAGGCAGGGGCGGCCGTCCACCACGGTCGCCGCCACCAGGGAATGTCCCTCGGCGAAGAGGGCGTCGCGGACCGGACGTACGAGGTGATCCGAGAGGGCTTCCCCGGTGGGACACGGCCCGGATCCCGCGGTGTCGTGCGCGCAGGGGTCTCGCGGGAAGTCCACACGTGGGTGTGGCCGGAACAGCACGGTCGACAGCTGGGGTCGGCGAACCAGGTCCAGCTCCGGATCCTGCTCGATGCAGTGCGCGATCCTGAGGGCGGAGTCGATCGATGCGTCGAGCAGCTGGCCGATGCCCTCGGCGCCCAGGACGCGCAGGGTCATCCACAGTTTGAGGGCGTCGAAGCGCCGGGTGGTCTGCAGGGACTTGTCGACGGCAGGCCCCCCGCCCGTGGGGTCTCCGGTTGTGCCGCCACCGGTGTGGCCGGGGTCGTCGGCGGGATTGAGATAATCGGCGTGGACGGCCGAGTGGCGGAAGCCGGCGCCGTCACGCAGTAGCAGTGCTGAAGCGGCGACCGGCAGGAAGAACGTCTTGTGGAAGTCGACGGTCACAGAATCCGCGGTACCTATCCCGTCGAGTAGCGCCCGATGCGTGGGGGAGACGAGGAGACCACCTCCGTAGGCCGCGTCCACGTGGAGCCACACGGCGTGCCGGGAGCAGACCTCGCCGATGGCGCGGAGGGGGTCGATCGCGCCGTGGTCGGTGGTCCCGGCGACGGCCACCACAGCCGCGACTTCCGTTCCGGATTCGGCCAGGGAGGCCAGGGTGTGGTCCAGGGCCACGGGATCCATTCGATCGCCGTCGCCCGGCAACGCGATCACGGCATCCGGCGCAAGTCCGAGCAGGCGCGCTGCTTTCACCACGCTCAGGTGGGCGTGTTCGCCGGTCACGATCCGCAGACGCGTCAGCCTCGAGCAGCGGTCGCCCGCACGCCCGAGACGGTTCTCGCGGGCGGTGAACAGCGCCTGGAGATTGGACGCGCTGCCGCCGGTGGTGAACACCCCGTCCGGGGCGATTCCGGCGGGATTGTCGAACCCGATGAGGTCGGCGACCCATTCGATGAGTCTCTGCTCGATGAGACATGCCGAGGTGCCCTGGTCCCAGGTCTCCACAGCGGTGTTGACCGA